>VGMA01000019.1 GCA_016866575.1 Chlamydiota bacterium | reverse complement strand
GAGCAAAAACGAAAGCAAAAAGTGCAAATGATTCTACAATTCCAAGAGCTGCGAAGCATTTACCAAATAAAGATGGCTGTTTTGCTGTTGCTTGGATTGCTGTAGCACCGCACATCCCTTGATAGATAGCCGCAACCATGATCGCTCCACCGGAGAAAATTCCCATCGCAATACCGGAATACTCACTGAGTGAACCCGCTACGATAGCATTTTTCATCAAAAGCATAAGAACGAAAGAATAGATCATTTGAGAAGAGGGTACCGCAGAAATTCCGATGAATTTTCCGTGACCTTCCTCTACTCGAGACATAACACCATGTGAAGCCATCCCTGCAATACCACATCCGATAGCGCTACCAATACAACCAAGTCCCAAACAGATCGCGGGTCCTATCATTTTTAGATCTAACATGTTAATCTCCTAATTTAATAATTTTTAAAGGATTGAAAGGCTTTCCTCCCCCTTCAAATGAGTAATGATACCACTCTAAGAAGTTCAAACGAAGGCCGTGGATCACCCCTCCCATCATACCAATCGTGATATTGACTAAATGCCCAAGAATGATGATAAAAATTCCAAATGTAAGTCCTACCATCTCGCCTAACTCATTGAAAGTCACAGCCATGATCATACTCGCCATACCAAGGGCATAAAGACGTAGATATGAAAGTGCATCAGCAAATACCTGAATCGCCTTCAAGATCTCTCCTGCTCCTGCCCACTTTTCTTGTATAAGTGCTGCTATGATTGCAAATCCTATGCCCACAGAAAGAAGCTGTGTACCTAAAACTTTTGCGGCTTCCGAGCTCATAATGCCAAGATATTGCACTAATGTTTCAGCAGAAAGCATATATGGGAAATACAGATATCCACCAATCAAGAATAGCACCCAGCCCAAACCACTTACACTTCTTCTCAGATTGCGAAGCATAGATAAAGCCATGTGCACAATACCAACAATCAAAGCGATTTCTAATAAAATACCATCGTAGAGAGTTCCCAAAAGTTCATACTTAACTTTAGAGTCTTTTACCTCTACACCCTTCTTCAAGATTTCTACAGGCTCGCTAACTGCTTTGATGTCAGGATATAAACGAAGCCATTCTTGATATGTTTCATCTTGACGTTCTACATGAACTTCTACTTTTTTTGCAGCTAGATAGTACAAAACAGATGCACGGTTTACAGGGCTATCTGGAGCAATCTGCACACTGAAATACGAGCCGATAAGCACTCCCCAGACAATGCAAAAAGATGCCAAAACTGTGAGCAATTTTTGGAATCTTCTCTTGAACCCTGTCCATTTAGGAAACTTTTTCCATAGCCAAAGAGAGAGAAGAAGGTACAAAAATCCATACCCTGCATCTGCAACGATGATAGAAAAGAAAAAGGCAAAAGCCCAAAAAACCCACCCAGATGGATCTTTATCATTGATAGAAGGTGTATCATAAATATTTACAAGATCTTCCCCTACCGCAGCAAATCCACTATTTTCCATAAATGTAGGGACAACATCTTTTTCATCTATCGCTACTTCTTCAGAGAATACTGCTAGATCTGAAGTCAATTTGACTAAAGATGCCATCTTATTTTCAGGAACCCACGCCTCTACAAAAAACAGATATCCCTCTAAGTGAAAATCAGCCAAATTTTCTGCTTCATGAAGATGGTGCTTATTGAGTTCATAGGAAAGCGCTTCTTTGATACTATTTTGATAAACTGCTAGCAATTGAAGCTCTTTGACAAACTGAGCGATTCTTTCTTCTACTTTTTTTAGCTCAATCTCTAAATCCTCAAGTGATTTCGTGATAACGATCTCAGTAAATAAAGGATCAGAATAAGGCTTAGGACCTACGTACAAAAAGTAGTCTTGATCAAATTCAAAGTTGATGTGAACTAAAGAATCAGGCAGATCTTTATCTTGAATTCTTGCGCGCCGTGCCACAAAGAATTGGACAAATTTGCCAGAATCTTTTCTTAACTTTTGGATATCTTCTAAAGAAAATTGCCCAAGAGGGTGGATGCGAGCTATCTCTACTTTTAAAATACGAGCTTGTTCTTGAAAACTTTCGATCTCTTTTACATGGAATAGAATATCTTTTACTTTTGTTTTCGCATCGTATGGTGAAAGCACTTCTTGATCATGAATAACAGGCTGTTTACGCAAAATTTTCAAAGACTCGACAATCTCTTTGATACTCTCTGGCGTGACCATCGGTTTTTTGCTAGTGAGTGAAGCAAACTCAATTTCTCCAATTTCTTGCGCTTTGGCAAAAAATTGTCCCATCTCCCCTTCTGCACCGGTAAATAGAAATTTCCTCATTTTTGGGATCATGCGGATTCCTCTTTTTTTCTTAGCAATTTAGTCTTTGCCATTTTAGCTTGCGCGATAGCTTGTAAATCTACATCTGCCAAGAAAATTTGGATCTGATGTATTAGCTCTTCAGTACGTGGTATCAAAACTTTTTCAAAAAGATTCACGCGTATCGAAATCTCTCGGAGCTCTTTTTCTAAAATCTCTTTTTTCTTCTGTACGATTTTTGCTTTTTCTTTGATCTTGATCAATTCTCTAAGCAAGTGCACAGCTTCATCAACCCACAAAGGGCGGTTGAATAGAAGTCCGTCAGCTTTTGCAAAAATCACCTCTTTAAAAATAGGTGTATCCGCTCCAGCAATGTTTTCTTGATCTGTGATCACCGTTTCAACAATCACCGACTCCATCAAATCATAGACGGAAATATCACTAAAAATTTCAGCGTAGGAAAGAACCCACGCATACGCTTTTTCGTATTCAGCTTCTCTTTGACGCAATTCTTCAGCCACTTTATTGACTTCAGCTTGGAGCATCAATTTTTTGAGTTTCAAAGAAGGCAAGTACTGACCAAGGAGCTTGAGTCGATCTCGCTGATTCTTGAGCTCGATTTTTGTAAAACGAACTTGTCCTACCATCGGTTACCCCGCTACTGGCCAGTATTTATCCATAAACTCTTTTTTGATCGACACTTCATTTGCATGGAAGCATTCAGCCATAATCTTCCAACCTAAATCAAGAGCTTCTTCAAGAGGAATGTTTTTATTTAAATCCATCATGTGCTCTTCAAATAAGCGAGCGAACTTGATCAATTTTTCATCCCACTTCGAAAGCTTAAAACCCATGCTTTGTCTTTCTCGAGCTTTTAAAGCCTCAGCATAATATCCGATTGTGGTATTTGCTACTGTACTATGATCTTCTCTAGTCTTTTTTCCTTGAACAAGCTGTTTTAAACGAGATAGAGAACCAAACGGATTGATTGTCCCTCCAATCATATAAAACTGTCCTTCAGTGATGTATCCTGTGTTATCAGGAACAGGGTGTGTTACATCTCCCCCTGGCATAGTTGTTACTGTTAAAAGAGTGATAGATCCTCGATCAACAAACTCTACAGCTTTTTCATAACGGAAAGCCAATAATGAGTATAAATCTCCAGGGAAAGCTCTAGCAGCAGGCAAAATATCCAAGCTGATAGAAATTTCTCGGTGAGCTTCTGCATATGCAGTCATATCTGTTAAAAGCACGAGAACATTATGTCCTTTCATCGCATATTGTTCTGCTACTGTTAAGGCTGTATCTGGCACTAATAAACATTCAATAGCATTGTCTGTCGCCAAGTTGATATACATGATTGTCTTATTGATTGAGCCGTGACTTTCTGCGTTTTCAATGAATTTAAGATAGTCATTATAACGAAGTCCCATGCCACCAATGATCACTACATCTGCATCTGTCTGATTGGCTATTCTCATCAAAAGCTCATTGTATCTTTCCCCTGTAACAGAGAAAATCGGCAGTTTTTGAGAACGAACAAGTGTGTTATAAACATCAATCATAGGGATGTTGGTACGAACCATTTCACTTGGAATAGTTCTTTGCACCGGGTTAACGGATTGATGCGAAAGATCTACTTCGATTCCCTCTACATTCGGTCCACCGTCAATAGGTCTTCCTTGTCCATCAAAACGGCGTCCTAGAAGCTCTTTACCAACATGCGTTCTCATTCTGTGCTTCAAAAAAATGATCCTATCAGTTGTAGAAAGACCACTTGTAGACTCTAAAGCCTGCATGACAACCTTTTTGCCCTCGATGCGAATCGACATAGCAAGCATGGTTGTTCCATCTTTTTTATAGACACGTGCAATCTCATTCAATCCTACATCGTCAGCTTCAACTACGAAGGTACTGCTGGAAATTTCAGAAATTTTATCATAAACCTTTTGCATACAACATTCCCTCGATTTTCTCTTCCGCCTTTTTATAGGATTCTGATTGGAAAGGCAGGTAATTAATGTTCTTTAACTCTCTTTGTATGTCTACAAAGAAAGCCTTGGCTTCATCGTGGTTTTTGAAAGTAAAGTCTTTTTGAAGAAGTGGATAAAGGATCTTTACCATCGAAACTTGTCTTTCAAGAGGACAGAAGGCATCTTCTTTATCAAAAGCATTTTGTTGTAAATAAACAAACGAATATAGCTCTGATTTTAAATATACAACGTAGTCGCTAATAAGTGTTCCTTCTAAGCCCACAACTTCCATTCTTTTACTGACTTCTAGACCTTGTACTAAAAGCTTATCGGTTAGCTCTAAGAATCTACCCCAATGTTCAAAATGCTTAGACATGATTTTTGCTACATCATCGCGGCACTTTGACCATGAAGCTAACGGATCGATTGCAGGATATTTTCTTGCATCTGCATATTCTTTTGATAAGCAAGCAAAAGCAGCAACAACTTTTAAAGTTGCTTGTGTTCCAGGTTCGTTGAAATTCCCCCCTGCAGGTGAAACAGCGCCAACGACTGTAATAGAACCTTCTGCTTGATCTGGTGTGATAATCACACCGGCTCTTTCATAGAAATTAGCAACTCTTGAAGATAAGTAGGCTGGAAATGCTTCTTCAGCAGGAATTTCTTCTAAGCGTCCAGACATTTCACGCATAGCCTGCATCCATCTCGATGTAGAGTCTGCTAATAAAAGAACATTTAGCCCCATCTGTCTATAATACTCAGCAATGGCCATTCCTGTGTACACAGAAGCTTCTCTAGCTGCAACTGGCATAGATGATGTATTGCAAATAATGATAGTACGGTTGATCAAAGGCTCATCTGTATATACATCTTTTAAAAATGGAAACGTCTTAAGTGTTTCTACTACTTCTCCAGCTCTTTCTCCACAAGCAACGACAATCACAATGTCTACTGAAGAATACTTTGCCAAATGGTGCTGCGTCACTGTCTTACCTGCGCCAAAAGGACCGGGTGTACAGAGTGTCTCCCCTTGCAAAAGAGGATTTTGTGTATCTAAAATTCTTAAGCCTGTAAAAAGCATTTTGTGAGGCTTGATACGCTCACCAATCATAAGCTGCCTTTTTACTGGCCATTTTTGGAGCATGGTAACTTTCAGCTCTTTTCCATTTTTATCTTCGAGCTTGGCTATCGTATCTTTAACTGTATAGCTACCTGCTTCAGCAATCCATGTTACTTTATACTCCCCTTGCCACTGGAAAGGGACAAAAATTTTGTGAGAAAAGCGTCCTTCAGGAACAATTCCAAGAAGATCCCCTTTTTTTACTGTTGATCCCACTTGTGCGTTTGGAGTAAATGCCCAGTGCTTTACATCATCAATAGGATCGACATAAAGACCGCGAGGCAAATAAGCTCCTGCGGTGTTAGCGATTTCTTCTAAAGGATTTTGCAGACCGTCATAGATAGAGCCTAAAAGTCCTGGAGCTAATGAAACCTCTAAAAGTGTTCTATCAAAGGTAACTTCTGTACCTAATCTGATTCCTGTCGTATCTTCGAAAACCTGAATTTTTGCAATATCTGATTCAATTTCAATTACTTCAGCTTTGAGTTTGTGGTTGCCGACGTGTACAAATCCCACTTCTCCTAAGGAGATGGAACCCTCAAATTTGACAGAGAGCAAGTTTCCGTAAGCGTTCTGTACTTTCCCTTTTGCTGTGGTATTTTCCACTATCATGTTCTCTCCAAAATACTATCTAAAAATTGTTTTCCTTCTTCCGCACTCAAACCGTAGTATTCATCCAAAATGGTGAATTGGACAAAATAGGCAAGTAAGCTGTCTAAAGAAAAAGGGGTTTGTTCAACAAAATGCGCATAATGCGCAAATCGGTATTTCAAAATCGCAAAATGTTGCCTTAAGGGATTTAACCCTGCTTGCTCAATGACAACCTTTAAATCTCTAAATTCATAAGGAAATTCCACATGTGCCGCGTCTTTTCGTGCAAGAATATCCATGACTAATGGATCTGCCAGATCTTCAAATTGAAGCTCTTTTGCAAGATCTACATGAATCTTTTTAGAGCGGTAAGCGAGTAAAACCAATCTCAACTGCCGCTCAAATTGGATAAATTCTTTTAAAAAACCCTCATGTTTATCCTTTTCATATTGAAAGAATTCTATAAGAATTTTAGAAAAAAACCTTTTTTGATCGTTGATATCCTCATATCGATCAAAGAAATCATACACATACTGCGGAAAATACTCCCCTCCTTCAAGCGCTTCTTTAAGCTCAGCTCTTGAAAGGGTTCCTTTTGCATTCCATCTACCTTCTGTTATAAAGGCGTAAATGTTAGTCAGATCTACAAAGAGCTGTATAACTCGAAGTTTTTTCTGATCTTCTTTAGAAAGATTAGCTAGATAACTATCTAAAACGTTTGAAAAGGTTGTTTCGGGCTTTGCTTGGATCTCCAAAGGAGGCAAAGATGTATAAAGGTAGTAGTGCCTCATTGATTGAAAATCTTATCCCTTAAATCACGGTGTACATATTTAGCTAAGATCTGGTGTAAAGACTCTTCTGTTACACTTAGCACGAAATTTTCTTTAACAATCTTAACTTCAATTCCTTTTAAGTCACCAACACTGATTCCCTTTTCCCCTGCACTATTGAGCTTTTCAGCCACAGTTTTGGTTAGAGAATGGACAATTTGTTCTCTTGTTAGTGTTTTTGGAATAACTGCATGCAACTCAGATCGCGTGCCTTCTTTTTCTATAGATGTCACGATTGCATCGAGCATTTTAGCTACCCAATCCTTACTTTGGATCTCTTTAGCAAGCAAATGATGAATCTCTTTTGAGAAAAAATGCTCTGTTACTTCCTGCTTTAGGAACAAAATTGCTTGTTTGACAGCCATGTCAATAGAAGCATTCATTACAGAAAGTTTATGATTGATCTCATTTTCAGAGCGCTGTTGTATTCTTATCGCCTCTTTCTTAGCTTCTTCTATAATAGAAGCAGCTTCTGCCTTAGCAATGTTGATAATCTCTTGAGCTTCTTTTTTTGCTGGCGTCAAGGTCTCTTCCGTGATCAGCCTGCAGATCGTTTTTACCTTGTCACTAGCTTTTTCTTTTTCTGACGCCATAATCCTCCACTATAAACGAGATCATTCTAACCCTTAAAGAAAAAAAGCGCTAGGGCAAAAAAATCTGGCGGAGAAATTCCTAGCAATGTATGAAAAAATCAAGGGTAGGTTACAGTATGCGCCGAAAGCTTATAGCATTTTCAATCATGTGTTGTTTTACAGTCACTTCCGTACCAATATTGGCTGAAGATACCCTCATGTCTAATAACACACGCACCAATTCACTCACATGGGGACCGCTTACTGATCCCGATATGAAAAAAACAGCTACCGCTATGACAATGTGGGGAATTATTTTTGTTGTTGCCATTTCTATAATATCGCTGGCTATTCCTCAAAGTCCTACGCCTACGACAAACACCACCACCAACTAATCTACATAATTTTTATTGCAAAAGATTTTTCTGCGGGGCATCATACACGTTATGAAAATGATGTTTCGCACAATAACCTTTATAGCCTTAACTGCTAGTTTAATAGCAGCTCCAGGCAGTCCTGCTATTCGCCCTTCTGAAGAAGCCGGCGATTTATCTGATATAGCTCCAAGAAGCTCGCTTTTGCCACAACGCAATCCAGAGCCTTTACCTCAAGAGAGTGAAAAAACTCTGGAAGATGAAATCATTGAATCCGATGATCAGCAGATGCAAGAACCTTTTGAGGAAATCGACGAAAATGAGCAAAGCCCTCTTGTTGGGGTTAGATTTGGAAATAGCTCATCTTTCGTCACTTTTGTTGTAACCTTAGTCTTTTGTGCTGTTGGAGTATGGGCAGCAAATACGAATAAAGGCAAAGATGTAACTTAGGGCTTTTAAAAAAAAGAGCTCTTTCCTTTTAATAAAAAGAAAACGGTAAACTCATGGCAAGTAAACTCAAGAAACTCAGACAATTAACAACTGTAGTCGCCGATACTGGGGAGATAGCTGAAATCAAAAAACACAAACCTCAAGACGCTACAACCAATCCAAGCCTACTCTATAAAGCAGCAGAACTTCCTGAATACCAAGATCTCGTAAAAGATGCTGTCGATTACGGAAAAAAAACTAGCCATACTGAAGATGAGATGATGGACAAGATCTTCACCAAATTGTGCGTAAATTTTGGTGCAGAAATCTTAAAAATTGTACCTGGAAGAGTTTCAACAGAAGTAGATGCCCATCTTTCATTCAATAAGGAAGCAAGCATCGCTAAAGCTAAAGAAATCATCGATTTATACGCAAGCCTCGGGGTAAAAAAAGAGCGCGTTTTGATCAAATTAGCTTCCACTTGGGAAGGAATACGCGCTGGAGAAGAACTTGAGAAAGAAGGCATCCATTGCAACATGACACTCATGTTTGGTTTAGCGCAGGCTGCCGCTGCAGCTGAGGCTAAAGTTACCTTGATTTCCCCTTTCGTAGGACGAATACTTGATTGGCACATGAAAAACGAGAACAAGAAATTCGAACCTCATGATGATCCTGGCGTTCTTTCAGTCAAAAAAATCTACCAATATTACAAGTACTTCGACTATAAAACCCAAATCATGGGCGCAAGCTTCAGAAACAGTGGCGAAATTCTAGAACTAGCGGGTATTGATTTACTTACCATAGCCCCAGCTCTACTCAAAGAACTTGAGGAAGTAGATGGCGATGTAGTAAGAAAACTTGACCCAGCTTCTGCAAAAAAACTCATCATTGATCACAAGCTTCCAGTTGATGAAGCCTCATTCCGCTGGATGTTGAATGAAGATCAGATGGCTACAGAAAAACTCAGCGACGGAATCAGAGTCTTTTACAAAGATAAATGTAGGCTAATGGATTCGATCAAAGAAAACTTTCTTAGTGGCAAACGCTTAGCAATGTAAATTTCTCAAAAAAGGCCTGATATAATTTAGTATCAGGCCTAATCAATAAGTGCTTTAAGCTATCTATTGACCAATACAAGCCAATAATTTTTTATCTTAGCTTACACTCTGTTAGCCACTCATGATCTGGCTGTTTTAAACAATCTTCGGCACTTGAATACACCGTTAACTCACCGTTATATAAGCAATAACTGTGCGTAGAGCCATTTGTGCATTTAGGACTTACGCATTTACCGCAAGAAACTTGACTGCTCTTATATTGGCATGATTGCCTCCAAGTGTAGCCTTGGCTTGTACAACTTTTGAAGTTATTCAATTTAAGCATCTCCACATCCATTTGGCTATTGTAGCAATCACTTACTAGACATTCTTCTTCTTGGCAAAAACGGCATTCCTCAGCTTTTCTCATAACTCCCCCTGGGTTTTTCAATTATTGTATAGCCATAAACAATATAATTTCTTAAGCAACTAATCATCAGTTGTTAAAAAATTATCAATCGCAGGCTAGTGCTGGGGAATTTCGAAGTAAACGAAGGGGCTTTAAAAGCAATAAAAAGGGGTTACTAAATGTAACCCCTTCTTGAGAAACCTAGATTTGCATAGGTTCGAGAACCGGATGAACATCGTCATCAAAAGAGAAGTTGAGTTCTTCAGCTTCATCTTGGTCCACATACTTATGCAGTCTGTTATAATAGCGGTTATGCGCTGTACCGGATGGAATCTGCTGACCTGTAATGATGTTTGACTTGAAGTCAAGCAAGTAGTCAACTTTACCTTCGCATGCTGCATCTGTAAGGACTCTAGTTGTGTCCTGGAATGATGCCGCTGAGAAGTACGATTCTGTTCCAAGAGATGCTTTTGTAATACCAAGAAGAACTGGAGCAGCTTGAGCTGGTTTTCCACCTTCTTCGATTACTTGGCGGTTTTGCGCATGGAACGCTTTTTTATCTACATCTTCACCGTACAAGAAGATTGTATCTCCCGGATCGGTAATACGCACTTTTTGAAGCATCTGTCTAACGATGATTTCAATGTGCTTGTCATTAATATCTACCCCTTGGAGACGGTAAACTTCTTGTACCTGGTTCACGAGATACTTCTGCAATTCGCGTACTCCGCAAATTTCGAGAATTTCGTGAGGCTTTACAAGACCTTCTGTTAGAGGCTGTCCTTTCTCTACGTGATCGCCTGCCTGAGCAGTCAAGTGTTTAGAAAGAGGAATTAAATGCTCTTCTTCCATACCAGTTGCTTCATCGCGAACTACTATGATACGCTTGTTTTTCTGCACACCTCTAAACTCGATGATACCATCGATTTTAGCGATTTCAGCTGCATCTTTAGGCTTTCTAGCTTCAAAGAGCTCAGCGACTCGAGGTAATCCCCCGGTAATATCTTTTGTTTTTACAGACGCTTTTGGCAAACGAGCAAGTTTAGCGCCCGCATTGACAAACTGTCCTTCTTCAACAGAAAGGTATGCTCCTGAAGGAATAGCATAATTTCCTAGTAGCTCTTGGCACTCTTCATCTGCATAAATACTGATCTGCGGGTGAAGCTCTCCACGCTGCTGTTTAACGATAATCTCAAACTGACCTGTCTGTTTATTGACAGTTTTTTGCGTTGAGATACCTTCAACGAGGTCTTCAAAACGAACATATCCACTCTTTTCACTGATGATTGGATAGTTGTGCTGTTCACAGATAGCAATCCTTTCACCTGCTTTGATCTTCTCTCCGTCATTAGTCAAAATGATCGTTCCAAGCTCTACAGAGAAAGTCTCAAGCGGTTCAATCGATTTAGAACTAATGAGTTTTTTGTATTCTTCAATTGTTCTTCCTTCATCTCGAACGATGTGCATAAAGCCATTCTTGTTGAGAACAAGCCAATGCCCTTCTTCGTTCTTGACTGTGCGTACAGCTTCGTAAATTAAAATACCTTCCGCTGAAGCAACAATTTCTGAACTCATGGAGCCGGTAGCGATACCCCCCATGTGGAACGTTCTCATCGTGAGCTGCGTTCCTGGTTCCCCGATTGACTGAGCAGCTACAATACCTACAGCTTCACCAAGTGCGACTTTACGTCCGTTGGCAAGATTGATACCATAACACTTGGTACAAATTCCGCGCTTAGATTCACAAGTAAGTGTAGAGCGAATCTTTACTGAATCAATACCCGCATCATCAATAGCTTCTGCTTGAAGCTGGGTTAAAATATCGCCAGATTTAGCTAAAAGCGCTGTGCTGTCTCCTGGCATGTAGATGTCTTGAAGAACTGTTCTTCCGTAAATACGAGATTGCAGAGAAAGAAGCTCTTCTTGTCCTTGCATAATCGCAGATACTTCAATACCGTTAAGTGTTCCGCAGTCTTCTTCATTAACAATTACATCCTGTGAAACGTCAACAAGACGTCGTGTCAAATAACCTGAGTCAGCAGTTTTAAGGGCTGTATCGGCAAGACCTTTACGAGCACCGTGAGAAGAAATGAAGTACTCTAGTACTGACAATCCTTCACGGAAGTTCGAGGTAATAGGAGATTCAATAATCTCACCGGATGGCTTAGCCATCAAACCTCTTAACGCTCCAAGCTGACGACACTGAGATCTGTTACCACGAGCACCTGAATCAATCATCGCAAAAATCGGATTGAGCTCAGTTCCTCTTGGTTTTTTGATTCTCTCATATAGCTCTTCTGAAAGCTTTTCTGTTACTTCTGTCCAGATACTGATAATCTTGGACTTTCTTTCACCCTCAGTGATGATACCATCTTCGTATTGTTCGAGAACAACCGCCGCTTTTTTATTAGCTTCTTCAATGATATCCGCTTTGTTCTTAGGTACGTGTACGTCTGCAACTCCCATGGAGAGCGAGGACTTCGTAGCTTGAGCAAATCCGATATTTTTCAGGTTATCCAAGAATTTCACTGTTTCTTCTAAACCTGTTGTCTTGTAAATCTTATTTACAAGTTGCTCTAGGTTTTTCTTACGGAGCGAATAGTTCTGGAATCCGAGTTTTTTAGGAACAATCGTATTGAAAAGAACTCTTCCTGGTGTTGTCTCAATAAAGCCAGTGTCCACTTTCACTTTAATTTTCTCGTGAATATGGATACCTCTTCCAAGATCGTCAATACGATCCCCTTCTTTTTTGTCATGATACCAGTTAAAGCTTCCTGCAGCAGCCATAGCAGTCAATACTTCTTGCTCGCTAGCGAAAACTTTGAGCTTCTTACCGTGATCTTCCGGCGAATACAAAGGATCGTGCATGAGGTAGTAAAGACCTAAAATCATGTCCTGTGAAGGAACGGTTACCGGCTTTCCTGATGATGGAAGGAAGATATTATCCGGTGCCATCATAAGTACTTTTGCTTCAACTTGGGCTTCTACTGAAAGTGGAACGTGAACAGCCATTTGGTCACCGTCAAAGTCCGCGTTGAACGCTGTACAAACAAGAGGGTGAATTCTAAGGGCCTTACCTTCGATCAATACCGGTTCAAAAGCCTGAACGCCCAAACGGTGAAGTGTAGGAGCACGGTTTAGAAGAACTGGATGTCCTTTAATGATCTCTTCGAGTACATCCCATACTACAGGATCTTCTCTTTGGATCATTTTCTTTGCAGAACGGATCGTGTAAACGTATCCGAGATCTTTAAGCCTTTTTACAATAAATGGCTCAAATAGCTCTAATGCCATCTGCTTTGGAAGACCGCACTGATTGAATTTAAGTTCAGGTCCAACAACAATTACCGAACGGCCTGAATAGTCAACACGCTTTCCAAGAAGGTTTTGACGGAAACGTCCTGTTTTTCCTTTAAGCATCTCTGATAGAGATTTGAGCGGTCTGTTTCCAGCGCCCATTACAGGGTGTCCATGACGACCGTTATCAAAAAGAGCATCTACTGCTTCTTGAAGCATTCTCTTTTCATTACGCACAATCACTTCTGGCGTTTTGAGTTTCAAAATCGCTTTGAGACGATTGTTTCTGTTGATGACTCTGCGATATAAATCGTTAAGATCAGACGTCGCAAAACGTCCACCATCAAGCGGAACAAGAGGTCTAAGATCTGGAGGGATTACAGGAATGCATGACATTACCATAGCTTCAGGATTGTTAGGAGAGTTTACAAACCCTTCTACAATCTTGAGTCTTTTCGCAATTTTCATACGTCCTTGAACAGACTTCGTTTTGCGGAGCTTTTCTTTAAGATCAACAACTGTTGACTTAAGATCTTCGCTCTCTAGCAATACACGTATTGCATCTGCTCCCATCATTGCTTTAAAAGAGTCGTGACCCCACTTCTCCTGTGCTTCGCGATACTCACTATCGTTAAGGAGTTGCTTTTTTTCGAGAGTTGTTCTTCCCGGATCAGTCACGACGTATTCTTCATAATACACAATGCGCTCTAGATCACTAGATGGCATGCCTAAAAGGCTTCCCATTCTTGATGGCTGAGCTTTTAAAAACCAAATGTGCACAACAGGAACAGCAAGTTCGATGTGAGCCATTCTTTCTCTTCGCACCTTAGAAAGAGTTACTTCGACGCCGCAGCGATCGCAAACAATTCCTTTGTGCTTAATCTTTTTGTACTTACCGCAAGCACACTCCCAGTCTCTTTGAGGACCGAAGATCTTTTCGCAGAAAAGACCACCTTTTTCTGGTTTGAATGTGCGGTAGTTAATGGTCTCCGGCTTTTTAATTTCGCCGCGAGACCAGTTGTTCCGAATCACTTCATCTGTAGCAATCTGGATGGATATGCTGTCAAAATATTGACCTTGAAAATCATCTTCTAAATCTGCCATTTACTCACCCACCGTGTTACTTGCAAAAGCCAAGGGACGTACATCTAAGCAAAGACCTTGCATCTCTTTAACGAGAACGTTAAATGACTCAGGTGTTCCTGCTTTCAAGGAATTATCCCCTTTGACAATCGATTCATAAATTCTTGTTCGCCCTGCCACATCGTCTGACTTCACTGTGAGCATTTCTTGCAAGAGGTTGGCAGCTCCATAAGCCTCAAGCGCCCACACTTCCATCTCCCCGAAACGCTGACCTCCCATCTGCGCCTTACCACCAAGCGGCTGCTGGGTGACAAGAGAGTAAGGTCCGATCGCACGAGCGTGGATTTTATCCGCTACCAAGTGAGAAAGTTTCATCATATAGATGTACCCTACCACGACGCGGTTGTCGAAACGCTCACCTGTTCTTCCGTCATAAAGGAACATCTTACCATCTTCGTGGAATCCGTGTTCTTTCATCATTTCCCAAATTCTTTGCTCTGGGAACCCTTGGAATACAGGGGTCTTTACATAAATACCTGATTTTTTCGCTACAAAGCCTAGATGCGTTTCTAACATCTGCCCAAGGTTCATACGAGAAGGCACCCCGAGCGGATTGAGAATGATCTCGACCGTGCTGCCATCTTTCATGTAAGGCATATCACATTCAGGAACGAGCTTGGAAACCACACCTTTGTTACCGTGTCGTCCAGCCATCTTATCCCCTACTTGCAGCTTACGCTTAGTAGCAATATATACTTTTACCTGACGGATTACGTTTGCTTCAAGTTCGATATCTCCCTTCTTCATGAAGTCGATTTCGCTCTTGTATTCGGTTTGCAAGCTTTCAATTGCAATCTGATGATCCATCAAGATCTTCTTCATCGCGTCATATGTTTCATTCTTTGGAATGATAAGATCATCGAGGTTTACACCTTCCATAGCTTCTAAAAGCTCTTGCGAAATCTCTTGACCTGCTCTGATGATCACATCGCCAGTTTTTCTGTGCATAATGTGATCTGGAGCCGCTTGATCAAGTAAAAGTGCACCGAGTTTTTCGTGCATTTCAAGAGTCAATTCGATCTCACGATCTTTGTACTCTTTTTGAAGATCTTGTGTTCTTCCTCTTTCTTCTACTAATTCATCATCTGTCTTAGATAAGCGATCGCGACGGCTGAATACCTTCACATCCATCACAACCCCTTCTGTCCCCGGAGGAACAGTCAAAGACGCATCCTTAACATCAGCAGCTTTCTCTCCGAATATTGCTCTTAATAGACGCTCTTCAGGTGAAAGTTCTGTTTCTGATTTAGGAGTGATCTTACCAACTAGGATATCACCTGGCTTAACTTCTGCTCCGATGCGGATGATACCATCTTCTCCAAGGTTCATTAAAGCTTCCTCAGAAACGTTTGGTATATCTCGCGTGATCTCTTCTTTACCAAGTTTTGTATCTCTAGCTGTGAGTTCAAACTCTTCGAGATAAATAGATGTGTACGCATCTTCACGGATGAGTTTTTCAGAGATGATAATCGCATCCTCGTAGTTGTATCCGCACCATGGCATGAACGCTACTAAAACGTTCTTTCCAAGAGCTACTTCTCCACGATCTGTAGCTGGACCATCAGCAATGATGTCACCTGCTTTAATCTCGTCGCCTACTTGCACAATCGGTTTTTGGTTAAGGCAAGTACCTGCATTTGATCTCATGAACTTGTCTAAAACATAAGTCTTCTTGTGTAGCGGGTTGGATTTTAAAGATACAACGATCTCTAAACCATCTACGTACTCAATTGTTCCATCTTCTTCAGCAACAACTACAGCTCCTGAGTCTCTTGCAGCTCTTAGCTCAATACCTGTTCCTACATAAGGAGAATCTGTGCGTAGAAGAGGTACTGCTTGACGCTGCATGTTAGAACCCATGAGGGCACGGTTAGCATCGTCATGCTCAAGGAAAGGAATCATACCCGTTACGATCGATACTAGCTGTTTCGGTGAAACGTCCATATGGGTCACTTTTGAGGCTTCAATTTTTAATGATTCCCCATTTTGACGTGCCCAAACGACATCGTCTTGGAACATTTTAAAGTCATCGAGCTGTGCAGACGCCTGAGCTATAACGCAGTTCTCTTCTTGATCTGCTGTCATGTACTCAATTTCATCTGTAACTACTCCATCACGCACAATACGATATGGAGTTTCGATGAATCCAAACTCGTTGATCTTTGCAAAAGATGACAAAGATGTGATCAAACCAATGTTTGGACCTTCAGGTGTTTCAATCGGACAAACGCGTCCATAGTGACTTGTGTGAACGTCG
>VGMA01000018.1 GCA_016866575.1 Chlamydiota bacterium | reverse complement strand
GCAAAAAATAAAATTCAAGAAATTCTAAAATCTCATTATAAATACAAGCAAGTCAATACTTTACTTGCACAAAGAGCCCTTGGAAATTTTTTGGATGAACTCGATCCTATGAAGATCTATTTGTCGGAAAAAGAAATTTCCACCTACCTCTATCCCTCTGATGAGCTTTTAGAAAGAATTGTTGTAGAGTTCCAAAGAGAACGCTTTACGATTTTTGAAGAAATCTATCATACAATGATCCAATCGATTTATAGACGTACTGAGCTTGAATCTACGCTTAAAAATAGCTTCTATGATGAAAACTACCCTAAAGATTGGACCGAGTGGGCTAAAGACGATAAAGAGCTAACAAAAAGGCTCCATGTCATCCAAAAGCTTCATGCCGAAACATCAGAAAAGTTTCCTACAGCCGAGCAAGCAGAGCTTTACCAACAAAGAATCAAGCAGCGAAGAGAAATGAGAGAATCTGAAATGATCCTCACTTCTGAGCAAAGTAGAAAACAACAGATGCTAAGCTATGTGATCAAAGCTTTTGCAGGCTCTTTAGACACCCATACCGTCTATTTTACCCCAGCTGAAGCCTCTCAATTTCTCATCGATTTGCAGCAAAAATTGAGTGGTATCGGCGCTGTTTTAAAAGATGACCTCAAAGGGCTTTTAGTGATGAGAATCATCGAAGGAGGGCCTGCGAGCTTACATAAAGAGCTTCGCGTAGGAGATCGCATTATAGCTGTAAATCACGAACCGATCATCGGACTAGACATCATTCAATCTGTAGACATGATCCGCGGCCAGTCGGGCACACCTGTGATTTTAACTCTTGTTCGCGAATCTGTGAATGATGAAGGGGTTAGCGAGAAGGAAAGATTTGATATCGAGATCATTCGTGGCGATGTCATCATCCAAGAACAAAGATTTGAAGCAAGAATTGAGCCTGCCGGTGATGCGATGATCGCCTACTTGCATTTGCATTCTTTTTATCAAGATGAAGCTAACTCTTCTGCAGATGATCTTAAAAAAGCTTTAGACAATCTTAAAAGCCAATATAAAATTGATGCGGTACTGTTAGATCTAAGAGGAAATCTTGGCGGTTTGCTCCCCCAAGCGGTTGCTGTTGCGGGCATGTTTGTCAAAAAAGGGATCATTGTATCGATCAAAGACAATACCGAAGCTGTGCAGCACTTGAGAAATTTCAATGAATCTGTTGATTGGGATGGCCCGCTTGTGATCTTAACAGATAAAACAAGCGCATCTGCGTCAGAAATTGTGGCAGGAGCTCTTCAAGACTACGGTAGGGCTATTGTTGTAGGAGACAAAACAACCTGCGGTAAAGGCTCATACCAGACATTGACATTAGAGCTAGGACCTTCTTGCAAAGTGAATAAGCAAGGAGAATACAAAGTCACAAGAGGAATGTATTACACTGTTAGCGGAAGAAGCCCTCAACTCACTGGCGTTATGGCAAATATCGAAATACCTGGCATATACAGCTTTTTAGATTTTGGAGAAACCAAATCGAAGTATCCTTTAGAAAATGAATCTATCAATCCCCATTTTCAAGATACATTCGAAGATGTCCACCCGTTCTACAAAAGAAAGATCAAAAAAACCTTTTCTAATAACGCACAGCAGCCGATAGAAATATGGAACAACTTCATCCCTCAGCTTAAGATGAATTCAAGCCGTAGGATCGCTTTGAATGAAAACTATCAGCTCTTTTTAAAAGAAGCGGAAAAAAAGGAATTTTCTGAAGAGGCTCTAGAGAAGATAGGACGCACCGATTTGCAGTTAGAAGAGGCATTTAACGTCACAAAAGATCTTATCTACCTTTACAAATCTTCGAAAAAGCAGTAAACTCTTCTGCATGGAAAATGTAAGAGTACGAATTGCCCCATCTCCTACGGGAGATCCCCACATTGGAACAGCCTATATGGCCCTGTTCAACATCATTTTTGCAAGAAGACATAACGGAACATTCATTCTCAGAATTGAAGATACCGATCAAAAAAGAAGTCTTCCTGAATACGAAGAAAACATCTTTAAAGCTCTAAATTGGCTAGGCCTTCACTGGGAAGAAGGTCCAGATGTAGGCGGCCCATATGGCCCTTACAGACAATCAGAGCGCTATGATATCTACAAAGAGCATGCCATGCTCCTTCTAAAAAGAGGAAAAGCCTATAAGTGCTTTGCTACTGCTGAAGAGCTCGAAGAGATGCGCGAAGTAAGTAAAGCCATGGGCAAAGTCTCAGGCTATGATAGACGCTATAGAAATCTCTCTGAAGAAGAGATCAAAGCATTTGAAGCCGAAGGACGCCCATACGTTATTCGTCTTAAGGTTCCCTTAACAGGAAATTGTGAGTTCGAAGATAAGGTCAAAGGAAAAATCGTCACACCCTGGGCTGATGTCGATGACCAAGTGCTATTAAAATCTGATGGCTTTCCTACGTATCACCTTGCAAATGTAGTCGACGATCACTTAATGAAAATTACCCACGTGATCCGTGGTGATGAGTGGATCTCCTCTACACCAAAACATTTATACCTTTATGAAGCTTTTGGATGGCAGCCTCCAGAGTTCTTGCACATGCCGCTTCTTTTAGGTCTTGATGGGAAAAAACTCTCTAAGCGTAGAAACCACACATCTATCGAGTACTACCGCGCTAGCGGCTATCTTCCTGAAGCAATCTGCAATTTCTTGACTTTGATGGGCTACAGCATGCCTAATGAAAAAGAATTCTATTCTAGAGAAGAAATTGCTAAAGACTTCGACGTGAACCGTATTGGAAAATCTGGCGCGATTTTCGATGAAAAGAAGTTGAGCTGGCTAAATCAGCAATACATCATCAACGCAATTGAGCCAAAAGATCTTTGGAAACGGATCAAAGATTGGGGCTTTCAAGATGAGCTAATGGAAAAGCTCGCGTTCTTATGCCAAACTAGAATGAGAACATTTGGTGATTTTATGGAGCTTTGCAGCTTCTTTTTCGTCAATGACCTCCCTCTTAGCACGGAACTACTATGCCAAAAAGGGCTGCTTCCTGAACAAGCAGCAGCAGCTTTGCAGTGCTTGATTTGGAGCCTAGATGAAAAAGTAGATTGGTCTTCAGCCTCTTTTGAAGCTTCAGCTAAAGAAATTTGCGAACTATTTGGATTGAACTTCAAAAAGCAAATGATTCCTCTACTTTTTGGAACCATTATGGGCAAACTACAAGGGCCTCCCTTATTTGACTGCTTCGAGATTTTAGGCAAACCTCGCGCTAGAGCACGCATCCTTAGAGCGATGGAGTGCTTAGGCGGAGTTTCAAATAAAAAATATCAAAAGCTTGAAAAAGCTTGGCATGCAAGAGATCTGAAGAGCTTTTTCGATCAAAACGCTTCTTCTTAATAGATAAGCCTCTTAGCTGCCGGAAATAACAAAAGTTTCGGCAGCATTACTTTAAAGATCGTCTTCTTAAAAATACTTAATAATTATTTCTAGTACTTATCAACGATAAAACATGTTATACTTGTTTATCGCCTTCTTCGACATCTGAAATGATATAGTTACGATTATACGCATGCTGGCCACAGGCCGTGCAGGAAACTAACAATAAAACACAAAGTAATAAATTTTTCATGAGCCTTTCCCAAGATATCCAAGAAAACCGAGCGGGACTTAGCCATAAAAGCCCCTATATAGCACATATTAAAGAACGGGTTATTTTAAATAAACCAAGCTCCACAAAAAAAACTTTACACATTGTTTTAGATCTTGCCGATTCAGGTATCGAGTATGATGTAGGCTCATGTGTAGGGGTATTTGCCCAAAATAGCGAAGAAAGAGTAGAAAGATTTCTTGAAATTTTCACCAATCACGCTAGTAGTCCTATAGTCTTTAAAAAGACAAACGAGGTAATGTCTGTAAGAACTTTTCTTACAAGATATGCAAACCTAAACTCCTTAAACTCCTCTTTTTTAAAACTTGTCAACCACCCTGCACTTTCAGATAAAGAATTTGTCTTACAAAATGACCCTCTTTCATTTTTACAAGCGCACTATACAGACGAAATAGCTCTACAAATGTGGTGTGATGCTTTTCAACCTCTATTGCCACGCTATTACTCCATCGCTTCATCTCAAAAAAAAGTATCCAACGAAGTCCATTTGATGGTGGCTACATTTAGCTACAGCCATGCCGGACAAGAAAAAACAGGAGTAGCAAGCTCCCATCTTTTTGATGAAAAAACAACGCACGTGCCAATTTTTTTGCAAAAAAATCCCCGCTTTACTGTGCCTGAAAATCTTGAAACTCCCATTATCATGATAGGACCTGGCACTGGTGTTGCCCCTTTCATTGCCTTCATTCAAGAGCGAATTGCTACATCTTCTTCAAGAAATTGGCTCTTTTTTGGCGAGCGCAATCGAGAAGAGGACTTTTATTACGAAGATTTTCTCCTAGATGCAGCAAGTAAAGGGTATCTAGAATTAGATCTTGCTTTTTCTAGAGACCAGGAAGAGAAAATTTACGTTCAGCATAAAATGGTCGAAAAAGCAGACCAACTTTGGCAGTGGATAGAAAAAGATCACGCCTCTATTTATATCTGTGGAGATGCTAAAAAAATGGCAAAAGATGTGACCGAAGCTCTTTTAACCATTTTTATGACAAAAGGTCATATGGAGCGTAAAGAAGCGGATGCCTATCTTAGCGCTTTGAGAAAAAGCCATAGAATCCATTTAGACGTGTATTGATTTTATAAACGTCACAACGGCTCTACACTCTACCCCAAGACCTTGCCCAAAATGGGTAAGCTCTTGGCCTGATGTGAAGGTAATACCCACTAAATCGACATCTATCCCTAAGGCACCTGCTACACTTTGGCGAAGCTCTAGGGCTCTTTTTTGGAATTTTGGGCGCTTTGCTTCAATAGCAAGAGCAACAAATACAATTTTCCACTCACCCAATGTAGCTAAAGCTTTTTTTAAATATTGGAAGCTATCGGTAATGTTTTCTTCTTTGCACATCTTGATAGCTACATCCCCTAAAATGGGCACATGGGTAATTGATGTGATAGCATTGCATATCGCATGATAGACAATATCCCCATCTGAATCAGCGTCAAGCCCTTCTACATCATCAAAAACAAGCCCGCCAATGATACATTTTTTAGCTGAAGGGGACTTTAGAAATTTATGCGCATCTTGGCCATATCCTACTCGGATCATATCAACATAAGCCCCTTTTTAGTAACGACAAATGCATCTTCGATTCTGATGCCATAGTGAGAAGGAAAATAAAGACCAGGCTCAATCGTAAAGGTCATAAACTCCTCTAAAACTTGATTCGATGCACTTTTAAAACTATAGCCTTCATGGACATCTAATCCTAAAAAGTGGCCAACGCTATGGCGGATAAACTTACCAAACCCTGCATCTTTGAGCCACTGATCACAAAGAGTTTGCACTTCTTTAACTTCCATTCCCACCTCAGCTGTTTGAAAAAGGCGATCATGGACACTTTGCACTGCATCATGCGCTTGTTGATAGAACTCTTCTGATTTTCCAAAAGCAAAAGATCTAGTCATATCACTTGCATATCCAGCCATTTTGATTCCTACATCAATCAAAACGGCATCATCTTTTTTTAGCTTAGTTTCGCCAGAGCGGTAGTGAGGAAAACTAGAATTTGCACCAAAAGCAATAATAGGAGAAAAGCTAAGCCCATCAGCCCCTTTTTCTCGAACGTAACGCTCAAAAAGCCAAGCAATCTCTTTTTCTATTACACCTTCTTTGAGCTCTTTTTTGATGTAATCAATCGCCTCTCTTGTCAGATTTGCTGCTTGCTGCATGAGTTTGACTTCTCCCTCTTCTTTGGTGATTCTACTGAATAGAACAGGATCGAAATCAATCACATCATGAACGAGCTCTTTTTTAGCTATATAGGTACTATGAGGCAAAGAAGAACTTATTGCAGTGAGATTTTTCTTCTTTGATAAAACAAACTCTCTTTCTTCTTTTGCTTTTCTTGCAAAAGGTATCATCTCTACATAGCGATCATCTACAAATAAATACCCCTCATCGGGAGTAATCCAAAAATCCCCACTAGAAATTTGATAACCTGTTAGATAAAAAAGGTTAGATTGACCAGCCACATGGCATAGGTCAATATTTTTTTCCTTAAGGATCTTTTGAATTTTTGCTAGGCGAATAGCTTCTCCAATGTTTCTTTAGTATAAGGAACTACAATCGCTTTGCCCTTCGGGCAGTATGGCATTTTATTCAACGCATAAAATGACTCTATCAAAAGTTTAGCGCTTTCTAAAGAAAAAGATGTAGCGGACTTTCTTGCAAATCTTGACGCTAGTTCAGCCCATTTTTGTTCTGCTAAAGACTCTACACGAAGCACCTCAGAGAGAAAATCTTTGACATCATCTTTGGTTAAATAAGTAGCAAGCCCTTCTAAAAGAAAGCTTTGAGACCCAAAAGGACGTAGAGCTATTCCCACTTTTTCTATCTTTTCTATATTTGAAGTTATACACGCACTTTCAAGTAAAGAAAACTCCATTACTTCAGGAAACAAAAATTGCTCGATCGCAATTTTTTTTTGCTCTATCACCTGATCAAACACTATCCTTGATTTAGCAGCTAAAAGATCCATCAGAAAGCAAGCTTTGTTATCTTCAAAGAGTGCAAAAGGTCCTATGATGTCTTTTACGTGTATCGACCGTTTTTTAGGCTCGCATGAAATTTTTTGCCCATTTGGCGCCTCTTTTTCTCTAAGAGTATACTCTTCAAAATCTGCTTTTAAAGATTTTTCTTTGAAGTAAGGCGTTTCTGTATGGGTTTGGGTCGGTTTTTCTCTAAAAGAGAAGTTTTCAAAATCCACTTTCATGATAGGCCTTGAAGGCAAAGGAAGGTGAAACTCTGGCGCTTCTTTTTTTTGAAAAGCGGAAAAAACAGCCCTTCTAAAAAGCGATGCAACAAATCTTTCATCTTTAAAGCGCACTTCGCTTTTTTGAGGGTGGACATTTACATCGATCATTTTGGGATCAATTTCTAGACAAAGGGCAAATACCGGAAAGCGTTTGGCATCGATCCTGGTTCCATATCCCTCTAATACAGCGTAGGATACGGTATATGAAATAATGGGTCTTCTATTGATAAATAGATACTGCCCTGATCGATTGACTCTAGTTTCGCTTGGATTGCCAATCACTCCAAAAACCTTGCAATTGCTATCGGCAAAATCGACTAAAGCTTCTTGATCAAATCCCAGTATTTCTTTAACTCTTGTCTCAAACCCCTCTTTTTGGACACTAAGAAGTACCTCTCCTTGAGAGATTAGTGTAACGTTACACTCTGGATACGCTAGTGAAGCCTTTGTCACTACTTTGACAATCTCGCTAGTGGATATCGAAGCTGATTTTTGAAAGCTCTTTCTTGCAGGTGTATTATAAAAAAGAGATTCAACAGAGATCGTAGTCCCTTGCGAGCGGGCTTTCACCTGATCTTTGATAAGCTTGCCCCCATGAATCACAATTTCTGTGCCCACATTTCCATCGCTTGTGACCATCTGTACTTTGGCCACAGAGGCTATTGAAGCTAGGGCTTCTCCACGAAAACCCATGGTAAAGAGAGTATTTAAATCTTCTATTGAAGAGAGTTTAGAGGTAGTGTGGCGCAAAAACGCTCTTCTAGCTTCCTCTTGATTCATTCCAAAACCATTATCGCTGATTTTGATTAACGAAAACCCACCCATCACAATTTCCACTACAATGTCAGTAGCTTTTGCATCGATCGCATTCTCTATGAGTTCTTTGACAACAGCAGCGGGGTTTTCTACCACTTCTCCTGCTGCTATCTGATTGATGGTTTCATCGGAAAGTTGTTGGATTTTTATCATGCTGTTAGCATAATCAAAAACCAAATGAGCTACAACAAGATTTGGAAACTAGACACCCTCTTAGAGGGAAAAAACCTCGAAGAGGTTCTAGCCCTACTCAAACATAGAGTAGAGGCATGTATTTTTGAGCCATATTCGGCTGAATTCTACCTCAATTTGCAAGATATTCACGCATACATAAGAGAAGCAGGATCGCTGATCGGGTGCTTAACAGCGCAAGACACAAACGATGCCAAGGCTTTATTGTATGAAAGCAGAATCCAAGATATTGCTACCTCTTTAGGAAGCATTGAGGTCGATTTAGAAAATTTTTTAAAACAGATGTCTGACGAGGAGTTTTCCAAGCTTTTTAGCAATGAAAAACTTGCTGATATTAGATTTTATTTTGAAGAGATGCGAAGCTTTGCAAAGAAAAAACTTTCTCAAAAAGAAGAGAAACTGATCAACGACCTCTCATCAAGCGGACACGATATCTTTACCTCTATGTACTACGCTTACATGGGAGAAATCAGCTTTTCATTTAGAGGTGAAAAACTTACTCTAGGGCAATTAGAGAATAAATTATCAGAGAAAGACCGCTCGATTAGAGTCGATGCGATGCACTCTTTAGAAAATCATTTAAAAGAAAAAGAAAACCTTTTTTGCCAGTTTTTAACAAGCATAGTTGACTTTAGAAATACCCTCTATCACCATCGAGGGTGGGAAAATCCTCTTGAAGAAGCTCTTCACACAAACCGCATCGAGCAAAAAACTATCGATACAATGTGGAGAGTTGTAGAAA
This sequence comes from Chlamydiota bacterium, assembly GCA_016866575.1. Lineage (GTDB taxonomy): Bacteria > Chlamydiota > Chlamydiia > Chlamydiales > VGMA01 > VGMA01. The sequence goes on along the minus strand of VGMA01000018.1, from coordinate 7,681 downwards.
AAAACAAGCCGGCACTTGTCAAATTTATGCGTAAAAAAGCTGAAATCATGGGTCTAGATCAGCTCTCTTGGGCAGATTATGATGCTCCTTTACAGACCGATATTTCAAAAAAATTAGACTACGACAATGGCATAGATTTCATCGTAAAACAGTTTGGCAAAATCAGCCCAAGACTTGCAGCTTTTTCAAAAAGAGCTGCCGACGAAAGATGGATAGAAGCTGATAACCGCAAAGGAAAAAGAGCGGGAGGATTTTGTACAGATTGCCCTGTTTCTAAAGAAAGTAGAATATTCATGAATTATGTCCCCACAATGGGAAGCTTAGCGACTCTAGCTCATGAATTAGGGCATGCTTATCACAACGAAGTTTTATACGAAAAACCCCTCTTTTCACAGCAAATAGGGATGGCAATTGCTGAAACAGCATCTACAATGTGTGAGATGATAGTAACTGATGGAGCAATCAGAGAAGCAAAAAGTGAAGAAGAAAAACTTTCTCTCTTAGATGATAAACTTAGTAAAGCGCTCTCATTTTCTTGTGACTTGCATGCGCGCTATATTTTTGATAAACAGCTCCATGAAAGAAGAAAACAAGGCCCTTTAAGTCCGGAAGATCTCACGGAAATGATGATCGAAGCACAAAAAATTGGCTTTGATGGCTCTTTAAGTGACTACTTGCCGCATTTTTGGGCTTATAAAATGCATTTTTACTTTACCGATATTTCTTTTTATAACTTCCCCTACACTGTGGGATATCTGTTTAGCTTAGGGATCTATCACCATTTGATGAAAGATCCTCAAAATTTTGAACACCGCTACGATGCGATTCTTCTTGATTCCGGCTGCATGACTATGGAAGAGCTGGCTAAAAAACATCTGAATGTCAACCTTGGCGAAGAGCAATTTTGGCAAGGAGCTTACGATGTCATTAAAGAAGATGTCAAGATGTACGTGAAATTAGGAGCTTAAATGTTTCGCTTTCTCTATTCACTAATCACAATAGCTGGACTTGGCTATGGAAGTTACTGGGTAAGCTTAACACACCCTGAAGTCAAAAATAAGGTACTTGAGTTTTTGAATGCAGGCACCCCTTTTCACACTTTAGAAGCAAGATTCTCTGCAAAGCAGATCATGGATGCGCATAAAAGAGAGCTTCTAAAAGATGATAAGCACCGCTATTTAGAGCCAGTAACTAAGTTCTCCCCCTACCTTCTTTTAGAGGTAAAATATTCACATAACGACACCCATACAGGTGAAGGGGTAATTCTTTGGGATCTGCTTGACGGCGAGATGGTTACACATACAAGGCAGTGGGAAAAAACTCACGGATTTGGCGACTGTATTACCGCTAATGTCGACAAAAATGAATTCAAAATCATCAATCTACTCGCCCAAAAAGGGGGCGTTGTTGATAGAGAATTGCTTTTTAGACTTATGCAGTTAGAAAGTGAAACGCTGAGCCCTTGGATAGAAAGCTGCAGAAGAAAAAAGCTTGTTGTTCAAAATGGATCACAAATCAGGCTCCATTTGCAAAAACCTAAGATCAATGTCCGCCCTGAAACCATCATCGATGACCGCCTAGTGACTAAATCGTGCAAAGACACAGAACGTCTAAAAAAACGTTTTACCAAAACGCAAATCCGCTATCTTGCTGAAGCAGCTTTTGGGTATGACTTTGCTATACGAAGCTATAAAGAAGTCTATCTGCCTATTTATGCTATCACTGTTGAAAATCCTGATGGATCTCTTCATACAAGCTATTGGAATGCCATCAACGGGGCATCACTTCCTTTTACAGCTCTTTTAGAGTAAAAAGTCTTCTAATCTCCCTTTTTCCCTAAGAAGACTTTTTCGAAGGGAAAAAGGTGTTATTACTTAAGTTTATGAAAATCATTTGGATGCGATTGTATTTTTAAGCATGAAAGCAAGAAGGAAAATTTTTGCCCCTCAAGATGGCGATAGAACTTGCTATAATTTAAGAGCAATATTAAACTTACTGAACATGGAAAGATGGCTGAGTGGCCGAAGGCACCTCCCTGCTAAGGAGGCATACCCTACTTAATGGGTATCGAGGGTTCAAATCCCTCTCTTTCCGATGTCTGAAAAAAACCAGCAACTTAAAGTAAAAGTAGCACCTCACTCGAAAGAGTCTGAGATGATGACGCTTGGATGTATGATCACAAGCGTCAACGCACTCAACACATGCGCTGATCAATTGCAGCCTCAAGATTTCTATTTTCTTGAGCATCAGTTGATATTTGAATGCCTTAAAAATGCGTATCTTGCCGACAAACCTGCAGATATCCATTTGATCGCAGAAGATCTTAGATCTCAGCAAAAACTTGAGAAAGTGGGCGGCGTTGCGTATCTAACCACTCTTGCCCAATACGCAGGCACGTCTGCTTATATCGAAGAGTACATAGAGATAGTTCGCAATAAATCGATTTTGCGAAAGATGATCACCGCTGCCGACAAAATCGAAAAAAATGCTCTTGAAGAGCCGCAAGATGTTCAATCTGCTCTAGACGAAGCGCAGAGCATTTTGTTCAACATCTCTCAGCAAGCAAATACCAGAACAGGCATGCACATTAAGGATTTTTTATCTGGGGCGCTAGCTCCATCAAAAATCCCTTATTTGCGCGAGCTGCAAGAAAAACAAGAGCAATTCCACGAAAAAGGGCCTGAAACAGCTGCTGTCACAGGGATTCCAACCCATTTTATCGATCTTGATAAAATGATGGGAGGACTTAACAAATCGAATCTGATCATTCTAGCTGCCCGTCCGTCGATGGGTAAAACAGCTTTTGCTCTTAATATTGTAGAAAACGTAGCCCTTAAAGCAAATACACCGGTAGGCGTGTTCTCTTTAGAGATGACCTCTGAAGAACTTGTGCACCGCCTTGTATGCTCTACAAGTGAAGTGGAATCAGAAAAAATCAAAGCTGGTTCATTGAATGGAATCGAGTACCAAAGAGTTGTAGAATCGGTCAATCGTTTGCAAAAACATACGATCGTAATTGATGATCAGCCGGGTCTAAAAATTACAGATCTTAGAGCAAGGGCTAGAAGAATGAAAGAAGTATACGACATCGGATTTTTGATCGTCGACTACTTACAGCTTCTTTCGGGATCTAAAAACTTTTACAATTCCGACAACCGACAAAACGAAATTTCTGAAATCTCGCGTATGCTTAAAAACCTCGCTAGAGAGCTTTCAATCCCTATTTTGTGCCTCTCTCAGCTCTCACGAAAAGTAGAAGAGCGCGCAGGACATAGACCTATGCTTTCTGACCTTCGTGAATCAGGATCGATTGAGCAAGATGCCGATATCGTGATGTTCATATTCCGTAGAGAATATTACAACGCAAACGACAAGCCAGGTTTAGCAGAGATCATCATAGCGAAAAACCGTCACGGCAGTGTCGGAGATGTACAGCTTGCCTTCCGCAAAAGTATTGCGCAGTTCAACAATTACATACCGCAAAATCGCACTATGCAAGAAGACAATTCTTCTGCTTTTGCTGCCTTTTCTCCATAGAAAAAAGGGCTAAACGATCTTTAGCCCCCAAGTCATTCTTTATTTAAATGCACCGAAGAGAGAAAAATTTCTTCAATGACTCAGAAATTTGAATAATCGAAATTTGCTGACCAAAAACGGCAGTAAACTGCGATATGAATTGCCGTTTATCTTCATGAGAAACATTTCTTGCATTCGCTAGAATATTGAATACCGCATCAGGCAGTATAGAAGCTTTGTAATTTTCATCCATCTTTACCTCCTCAATCTTACCATCAAAAACCCAAACACCTATGTGACGCCAGTAAAAATGAGGCTTTTGATACGCAGCTTCGAGAAACTCTTGCCAGATAGCATACATTTCTTCATAACTTTTCTCTCCAAAGCCCCACTGCGCTAATAAAGCTTGTCTCATGATTTTATTTAATTCTTCACCTCTTAAACCAGATCCGGTGAGATGAAATGTTTCAATATTTTTCATTAAAGGAATCGTTGTCAAAGAATAAGCATTTTCTGCTTTTAGCTCTTTTAATGATTGAAGCCAATTAGTTGGCAAAGTGCTAATTTCTGTGGAAGTGATGTTGAGATTGTCTACATTCAAAAAGGTTTCAGATAGAAGTTGAAGATCTTTATTGCTGACCTCTAAACCACTTAAATCAAGTGTAATAGGCGACTTAAAGTTTTTTGCTAAGCCCGGTATTTTTTTTAAATTTGCGATAATCTCATGCATTAGTGAATATGCATTTAAGGACTCTCTAATATGTCTATTGACAATTGTTACTAAAAGATTTCTTTTGATTGGACCTATATTAAGGATTTCTTTGAAACTACAAACCTCGCCTAACTCTTCCCACATAGTTTGTATATCTATCCCTTTTGATACATTTGTGTGAAATTGCATTACATAGATAGCTAGGGTTTCTAAAAAAAGCTCTTTAGCACTTAAAGACCTTGTTCTTTCATAAATAGACCCTACCATTTCTAAATCTGCAATTGTTGGTCTATCGACTTTAAAAGCATCGATCCAAAAATCCTTTCTTATTTTGTCATTGGATATTTTATCTGCAATTTTGATGAAGCTCTCTAATGTATTTTCTACATACCCTTGAACGCTAGTATTGCGAGCCTTTATTTCCTCAATTACTTGCGCAAATTGCAACATGTCAACCCCTAAATAGTCTAAAAATTCACTGTAAGAGCCTTGATAAACAAAAGAAACCGAGGGGCTAAATGCCAACATTTGATAAAAGAAAAAGATCAAGACCTCTTGATCTTCAATTTTGCCTATCAAAAAATCTAGATCTGAACCGGTAACGTCTCTTTTTGAATAATAAAGAGCCTCTACCACCTCTTTTTGCATTTCATTATCAACTAAATAATCTATGCACATCATGATATCGACGAATTTCTCTAAAGAGATAGCAGCTAAAGCTTCTATTTGGGTATTTTTGTCCAAAGTAAAAAAATTGAGCAGCCAGGAAAGATGCTCTGAAGAGATCTCTTTTGGAAAATCTATTTCCTTGCATTCACGATAGCTTACTTGTTCTTTCATTCCTGAAGAGATGAGTTTACAAAAATAGGCTGATCTCTTGTAAAAATCTAAAGGAATTTCCAAGGTCCCACTATCAGATTTGAGTTTGATACTGTCTCGTATTTCTTCTGTGCGGTTATTTGCTCTAAGTATTGTTCTTGCTCCTTTAAGTAAAGCTAACTTCTCTTCTAATGCAAAAGAGTGATCTTTGAGCAATTGATTGACTAAGCTGGTCAAATCTTCAAACGACTCCCACTTCCCTTTTTGAACACAAATTTCGAAAGAAGAAGTTTGAATGGCATGGGTTTGCCAGTACCATTTTGTATGCTTATCTGCGTCTAATAATATGTCTTTTAGCTGGTAGTTAAAAGATAAAGAATTGCTTACTTTAAACATTGATGTGTAACCTGCGTAAATTGTTCATTTCTCGTTCGATTGCTTCATCGCAAAAAGTGTGGACTATGTTCATTACATTCATAAATCTATGTTCTGATATATCTTTCAATCTAAGAATTCTTGGATTTTTTTGGGTTCGGTCAGATAACAAGAAAATAAATTCGTCAAAATCTACTAAAGTTGTGTGCTCAGGAAGTATTATCGAAAATCCCTTAGCTGCTTGGTAAAATTTAGTGAATCTATGCAAAAAGGAAATGGGAATTTTTCTTAAAACCCCCTCTATCGTGACACTTATCCTGATTGAGTTATCTTGCATTTTCAATCCAAAACGCTCAATAGCACTCAAAAGAGCTTTGCCCTCTTTGATTGACAACTCTTGATTTGACAATACGGTGTAGACAAAAAAATCGGCTACTTCTTGTGAAAGATGGACATTTTCTTCTTTCACTTCACTGATGATGCCATCTTCTAAAACAATATTATGTACACGCCAATAATCCTTACTTTTTAATAGCGCCTGCTCAATAAAATATCCGATAAGCTTCAGCTGATCTTGCGGTGAATATTGATCAAAGCCCACCCGACGAGAATATGCTTTTTGAAGGGAAATATAACCATTTCGCGTCCCTTGAACTCTTAGGTCTAAATACAGCTGATTTGCTTTTTGAAAAACAGGTATTTCATCTTCTATTTCTGCATCATCTGCATTTAGAGTTTCTATAGTTTTTGCCCAAATTTCTGGTATTTTTTTTATTTTTGCACCTGAAATATCCAGATATTTAACATTAGGAAACTGTCTTTCCAGAAGCTTCATTTGGTGATCATTAAAGACTAAATTGGAGATTCTTAATTGCATAGGCCTAGAGTATTCTTTAACTAACCAAGGGATATTTCTTATGTTCTCTAAAGAATCTTCTAAATCGATAAAAGCGATGGTCTGATTGGTTAAATGCATTTGCACAATAAAGGAAATCGTTAGATCTGATAAGGAAAGCTCCTCCATAGCTTTAGTAAAATGAGGAAGGCACTCCAATTTACTTGCCAACACACTCAAGGGCTCTTCATCGATTTTAGACATAAGAAAAGAGCCAAGACTCATAATAAAGAGCTCTTTAGCGCTTTTAGAAGAAAAAAATAAAGGATACTCTAAAATTAAGGCGAGATCTTCAAAAGTAGGTCTACGAACTTTTAGCCGTCGCATCCAATCATCACACATTTTTTTTGTTAAACAATCAGCAAGAGCTAAACTTGTGTAGACGGTTTTTCTTGAAAAAGAGTCTTGATCTATTTCTTCATGTTTTTTCAAAGTAATGAAATCAACAAGATCACAAAGTTCTATTTGTCTTTTTTCAAGCTCAAAGGTAAGTCCCGTTAAAGATGCCATAGGGAGTAAAGAAGCTTTCAAAAAAATAGAGCCTGCTTGGATGTAATGGAAAAGAAAATAAACAAAGAAAAAATCTAGCAGTTTAGGAGAAAAAAACTCTCTTTTTTCTTGTAAAAACCTAAATGCCTCTCCAGGATTTCGTTGATCTATGTCAAAAAGCAGATCCAAAAACTCATCTAAGGCAGCTGAATCAAAAAAATATTCAATAATTACTGCTTTAAATACTTTTTCTTCATATGAAAGCAAATTCAGGGTTTTGATTTTCTGATCATCAGTAGAATTAAAAAAGTTTTTATACCATGAGATTTCTCCTAAAATCTCACCTGGAGCTATTCCGGGCAAAACAGGCATTTGCGTATCTAAAATGCCTATTTCAGGAATGATTTTTTTTAAGACTGAAGAGTTTTCGCATAGTTGCATCGGAAATTTGATACTAATAGAGTCGTAATTAATCTCAAATTCAAGCGATTTAGCACTCAAATCAGGAAATATACGCTCAACTTTTTTCGACAGATCAAGCTTTCTTTCAATATCTACATAGGGTGTTAAAATAGCTTCTATGACGATGCCTTTGATTTTCTCAGATGAGCTATTTGAACTAGGCACAACCGTTAGTTCATGTTCTTGGATTTCTATTGTGTGGTGGTTCCAAAAATAGATATTGCGATATTTTGGAGATGAAAAAATTTTTTGGCATTCTTGATAGTAATTGATAGGGTTTGCAGCTTCCATGAATTTTCCCAGTGAAATGAGCAAAAAATGTAACATATTTTCCTATAAAAAGATAATCATTTACTTATTTTCGTTTGCCAACTACAATGGTCGCGAACATATGGAGTAGAAATGTCCTCTGT
>VGMA01000017.1 GCA_016866575.1 Chlamydiota bacterium | reverse complement strand
CGTTGTATTCTGCAACTTCTTCACCAAGGATGAATACCTTCTCATCTCTTGCCATCTCTTCATCTAGAGCTTGTCTCAATGCTTCTCGGATTTCAACGATTTGGGTACTCATGGAGCGTATACTCCCTCTTCTAAGTCAGTGATTTTAGGGAAAGGACTTTGCTCTGCAAATTCCATTGCATCGAGAACGATATTTTTTTGTTCCTGATTCATCTCTTCAAATTGCTCTTTAGTGAGATATCCTCTCATCTCAAGTTCATTGAAAAAGCGTGGTATCGGATCTTCTTGCATAATATTTTCAAGCTCTTCTTTTGTTCTATAAAGAGCTGCATCAGAAACTGAGTGGCCTCTGTAGCGATGTCCAACGGTTTCAATAAGAACAGGACGCTGCGTTTTCTTTACTTCTTCAAAAGCGCTCTTAAAACCATGATAGCTTGCTAAAAAATCCATTCCATCTAAGGTGTATGAAGAAATTCCGTATGCCTTAGCTAAATTTTCTGCTATGGGAAGATTTGCGATCGCTCTATAGATCTGCGTTCCCATCCCATATTGGTTATTTTCTACAACAACGATCAAAGGCAAATTCCAAAGTGTAGCGATATTCATAGCTTCATGCATAGCCCCTTGAGCTACTGCGCCATCTCCTAAAAAGCATACAGCCACTTCATCGCGAATTTTTTTGTACTTAAGAGCAAAAGCAAGCCCTGATGCGATCGGCACGTGCGAGCCGACAATCCCTTGTCCACCATACATCCTATCTGCATAAAAGTGCATGGAGCCGCCCCTGCCTTTTGCATTCCCTGTAGCCTTGCCGTAGAGCTCGGCCATCGCCTCTCTTGGGGTTACTCCAAGTAAAAGAGCAAGCGCGTGGCATCTATATGTAGTGATCCAATGATTTTTATTCTTACCCATTGCATGGACAGCAGCGGTTTGAATAGCTTCTTGACCTATGTATAGGTGTAAAAAACCCCAAACAAGTTTTTTTTGATAGGACTGTTCAGCTCGTATTTCGAAGTTTCGGATCAGCAGCATTTCTTTCATGATTTCTAAAAGCTCTGCTTTCGAAAGATCGACAAAAGCTTGATCTCTATTGTGTTTAAAGAAGTTATATTTTACACACGGGTATTTCTTGCTCATAAGCCGAGTATAAGAAAAATTACTAATGATTGCAAGCTAATCGCCGAGAGCTTAATATAGCTGATATGAAGAGACCAATTTATTACGATACTGAAACCACAGGGGTGCGTCCTGAAAGGGATTTTATCATCGAAATTGCCGCCTTCGATCCTGTGCAAAATAGAACGTTCTGTTCATTTGTGAACCCTCAAATTCCTATTCCGGAAGAGGTGACCGCAATAACATCCATCACAGATGATATGGTCAAAGATGCCCCTACATATAAAGAAGTTGGAAAAGCTTTTATGGAATTTTGTGGTCAAAATGTCATTTTAATTGCTCACAATAACGACAGTTTTGACAAACATTTTCTTGATAATGAAGCTGCACGGCACAATCTTCCTATGCCTTCATTCCAGTATATCGATTCTCTAAAATGGGCAAGACGCTATCGACCCGATCTTCCTAAACACAATCTTCAGTACCTAAGAGAGATGTTTCAGATACCTAAAAATCAAGCTCATAGAGCTTTAGACGATGTAATTGTTCTCTATAAAATCTTCTCTCAAATGATCGATGATTTAGCCGTTGAACAAGTCTATGATCTTTTATACAATACCAAGCCGCAAGCACCTGTTATGCCCTTTGGTAAACATCGAGGCGAACCCCTTAGCAAAGTGCCAAAAAACTACCTATCTTGGCTTGCTAAGTCTGGCGCATTTGATAAACCGGAAAATCAAGAATTGAAAGAAAACCTTCTTTCTCTTGGTTTAATCAACTAGTTTTGAACAATCGCTGAACATAAAATCGTTAGTCATTGATAATATTTTGAGTAAAACCACTAAAACCTTTAAAAGCAAGCACTTAAATCTTAAAGGCTGTTTTAGGTTTCATTAAAAAATCATAAAAAAAGCTCTTAATTCGCATTAAGAGCTTTTTTTTTACACAATTTTTCTTCAACTTTTCCACAATGATTTTAAGTCACTGATTTAGCTGAAAGATGAAAGGATTAGAGCTATTCATCTTTCTATTCTTTATTATTTTTGACTTTCTCAAATCCTTCAAAAAAATGTGAAATGTCCTTTTCTATTTCTACTAATTGCTGGTCGATTGCAACTTCAAAAGCATCTAAGTCTTGAATAACCTCATCAGCCAGTTTCCTCGCCTCCAATAACTCTTCATCATCTGATTCGTCTTCATGTATCATTTTTACTTGCGGCTCTTCAATCGACTTGATAAATAGCTCACTACTTTCATTTTCAAGTTTTTGAATATCTTGTCCTATTTCATTTTCAAACTGATCTAAGCTTAAGCCAAAATCATCTATATCTTTAAGTAATTGCCTAGCTTCTTCGTGAATTATCTCCATTTCATCATCTGATTCGTCTTCATTTACACCCTGGAAAGCTCTTTCCATCATTTTCTCGTGCTGATCAGCCACCCAATTTAGTCGTATTTCATGAACTGGATCTGCTAAATTGATTTTTTCATGAATTTTGTTTTCGCATTCTTCTTTGATCGCATCAATGTGAGCACCTTGGCCAATGTAGTCTTTATGAAGATCAATATCTATTTTACTAAACAAAGAAGCTTGCACTAGATGATTGATTACACTTTGCGAGTGTTCTTCTTCATCTACTGAACTTTCTCCGGAAGTAGAACCATCAGATTCAACTTCGTCATCTTTACCTAAATTGGCGAGAATGTGGTGGCCAAAACCTATAGAGTCACAGATGGATTTACCAGAGACAGTAACATTATTCATTCTTGCAAGCACTATAGAAACAACCCTAAGATCAGGCTCATTTGCTAATACTCTGTAAGCACTAGACTTACCTTTATTGAAATAGGCCTCAAATACCTTACCTTCTAGATCCATAGCTCTGAATTCGATAGAATTGTTAATAGAATGCATGAAAACCTCCAAATTATTTATAAAATTATATCACTTTAAAAAATTATTTTAAATTAATAATAACACTCTTATTACTCAAATAAATAAATTGCAGCAACTTAATAAAAAACTATTTTATTAATTTTTAGATTTGTATGATTCAAGACAATGGAAAAGAAGAACAAACATATCTATCTTATACTCTTTGGGTTGTCTCTTACCAATTTTTTAGCAAGTTTTGATGTTAATGCTATTAATCTAGCTCTAGTACGAATCCAACAAGAACTATCTTTATCGCTCCTTGCAACGGAGTGGGTTATGAGTGGATTTCTTCTTTCTTTTGCTTCTCTTATGATTGTATCAGGAAGAATCAGCGATATTGTCGGCCATAAAAGGCTTCTTTTATCGGGAATGCTTTTATTTATTGTCTCTTCAGCTTTTGCTGGCTCAAGTAAGAGTGGAAGCGAGATTATTATCTGGAGAATCGCTCAAGGGGCAGCAACGGCTTGTTTTTGGCCTGCTACTCAATCAATTGTCTATCTGATTTTCCCTGAAGATAAAAAAATAGGAGCTTTAGGAATCTTATTAGCTGTTGCAGGAGTAGCTCTTGGATTAGGTCCAGTGATCAGCGGCATCATCTTGAGTTTTTTTGACTGGAGATGGATATTTTTTATCAACATCCCGATATGCCTGTTTTCTTATGTCATCATTTATTTTTGTTATGAGGATCAGATTGAGAAGAAAGATTTACAGCCGATAGATTACCAAGGGGTTTTTTATTTAGTAGTCTTTTCCTTTGGTTTCATTTACTCAATTACTTTGCTTGGTCAGAAAATCGTCCCGTTTTTAGAAGTCATTGCTAGTTTTTTTATCGCATTACTCTTTCTATTTATTTACTATCATCACGCTAAAAAGAAACTAAACCCTATCATCTGTCTTGATTTATTAAAAAATAAAGAGCTGCTTAAAAGTGTAGCTCTTCGAAGCGTTTTGATGTTTTCTTTCATGACGATTTTATTTCTTACAGGCTATTATTTACAGCACTTTCTCCTTTATGCTCCTTGGATATCAGGTCTTTATTTTCTTCCCATCACCTTGTTTTTTGCTTTAGGCTCTTTTACAGGTTCAAAAATCGCTAGCCGTGTTCAAGTTGTTAAGATGATCTATATAGGCGGAATTTTAGCTATTGCGGGGATGTTTCTATTAGGGCTTATTTCCCCAAATTATATGAAACTAGCTTGGCTTAGTTTGCCTATGGCTCTCTTTGGAGTAGGGTTCGGTACCGTTTCACCACTAAACAACTACTATACAATGAAAACCGTAAGCTCAAGTACTGTTGGTTTTGCGGTTTCTTTTAGCTATATGCTAGGGCTCATCTTTTCTTCAGTTAGTATTGCCCTATCTGGAATTTTTATTACTAAGCTTGGTGGATATTATTTTTTTGATCAAATTGAGAAACTGGGATTGAAATTGACACCTTCTATGCAAGAAAACGCTCTTGAAATTCTGTCAGGGGCAAAAAAATTATCCACTCTCCCCCCTTATGCAGAACTTCTTACAAAAACCTTTTTCTTCTCTTATCAGATAAATATTTTTACATGCGCTTTTGTTTTAGCACTATCTTTCCTCTTGATTCGGTTGAAGGAAAAGCAGAATATTGATTACAATTCCTGACCATGCGTCGCCTCAGTTTAGCAGTACTATTCGGTTTCATTGCGATAAGTGCATATATCTTTATTGCATCGATCAGATTTCTCCCTTTGAGTTATAAAGCTGGATTTATTTCCTCACCTGTTGATTCGATAAAAAGAATTTCATTTCCTGAGCTAAAAGGGACCTGTTTTAATCCATCGCTTATCAAATTAGAAAATGGCTATTTGCTCACTTTTCGCTGGGATGAGCCTGATCGATGTTTAAAAAATTTGGCAAAATCTGCCCGCTGGAGCGCAAAAACCATCCATGTGTGCGTTGTAGAGCTTACAAATGATTTTACCCCTATAAATACCCCTGAGGTGCTTTCCTTTACCGATCAGTTTGGCAAAGAAATTCTCGATCCTGCCGACATGAGGATCATCCAAGTAGAAGGCAAGATAATTGGCATTTTTAACACCACCGTACCTAGCCAAAACGATGAAACCATCGTTCGCCTTTTTTCTACAGAGCTGAGAAAAGATCCCGTTTCATCTAAATATCAAGCCTTTGATTGCAAAAAGCTCAATTATGAAAATAGCAAGTACGCTATCGAAAAAAATTGGACACCCTTTGTCTTTGAAAATGAGCTTTACCTTGTTTATGAAATATCTCCTCACACAATCATAAAACCTGATCTAAAAACAGGGCTATGCCGATTGATCGATGAAAGCGCTATAAGTGATGAGTGGAGATATGGAGCTTTAAGAGGAGGAACACCTGCTATTAAATCTGACAATAGCTACCTCTCTTTTTTCCACTCCGTTTTGCCAGCTGCGAGGATGAGTCACCATCAATCTTACTATTATCTCATGGGATGTTATACTTTTTCTTCAGCTGCCCCATTCAAAATCCAATCAATGACAACTCTTCCGATCATCCATAAAGATCTCTACAGCCTGCGCTTCAATCACAGAAAGATTCTCTATCCCTCGGGAATCGTCGAAAATCATAAGCAATATGTTGTTGCATGCGGAGAAAATGATGAACATATCGTTTTTGTTACCGTAGACAAGGAAAAACTTTTGAAAGAACTTAAGGAAATTCGTACATGAAAGCACTTCGTTACAGCGCATTTTTTCTTCTTACTATCCTAGCTTTAGCAGCTACCAGCTATTTTTGGACCTCTAAATCTCCTTCTATTCCAAAAGATATCCAAAAAAATATGCTTACTTCTTTGATAGAAAAAGAACACCTTATTTCACTAAGCTCTGTAAAAGGCAAACTGTATAGCCCCAGTGTAATTGCAAAAGATGAAGGTTATGTTTTTGCTGCAGTAGTGCAAAACAAACATCGCTATAAAACAAGGACCTGGAAGTCTAAAGATAGACCATTAACTTACACAATAGCACTTACCCATCTCAACGACAATTTTGAGCCCTCAGGAAATAGCCAAATCGTCCAACCAAAACTTCGCTCTGGTGTTCCCTTATTTCAATTGACGAATGTACAGCTTATCTCTCACCAAGGGCAAATTTGGGCCTTTTATACAAACGAGCCTTCCCCTGAGAAAAATCATCTTTATGCGGCACCTGTTTTTGAGAAAGAGGGAAGCTTTAGCCTAGGATCGTCCGTTTTGATTCAATGCCCTTCGGCTAAATGGTCAGCTCTTGTCTACGATGAAAAAATCTACATTTTTGCCGATGATGAGAAACAAAGCAGCATGGAAGTTGATCTATTAACAGGTAAAGCAACCGCAGTATCTCAAATTGAAGTCAATAGGTCTTGGTCTTTTGGAAAACTTATGAATCCAAGCGTACTAGTAAACACAGAGTATGGAATTGCATGTTTTTTTGACTCGATATATAAAAAAACAAGCAGATGCATTCCCATCTCTTATATTGGTGCTTGCTCTATTCTATACAAAGATCATAAGTGGGCAATGGAAAGCATCCTTAAAAATCCTATTGGATCGAAAAAACTCTATTCATCATTCAATAATAAGAAAAAGCAAGTCTCCGTTACTAGTGCAACAGAAAAATCTGGCAAAATTATTCTTAGCACACTTACTGGCGGAAATAAGGTGCGCATATTAGAGATCAAAGCAAAAGAGATGTTCAACTTATTAGATAAAGAGCCTGTAACATCGGATAACTCTACAGAAGAAAACAAGTAGTCTATTAGATGAAAAAAATCGTAAGCTTTTTATCTATGAAGAGTAAACTTGCTCAAAGTAGCTAGAAAGCTTATCGAAATGATCATCTACAAGATTCGCCAGTCTTTCATAATCTTGCATTTTGTATTTAGGAAGATCTTCTTCAAGCTGATAGCAAACTGCATCTGCAGAAAGAAAATTTACTCTGCCTTGCAATATACACCGAATGTTTAATTCACAATCCTCTAAGCCCTCTTCATAGCTTGTATTGAATCCCCCTGCTTTGGCAAACACCTCGCGATCTATAAGTAGAAAATCCTTAGATGAGCCGAGAATATTTTTTATTACTTCATTTTTGTATCCATAAGCCGTTTTGATTCCTTGATACGAAATCCCCAACGCCAAACCCTCTTCTGTATCCATGGTAATCAACTGAAATCCCGTGTGGCGTACAAAATTGTTCGAAAAATGGATTCTTGCTCCAACTGTTCCGCAGATGTTTTGATTTTCCAATAAGGTCTGGGTCATTCTAGTGATTGCATCATTCACTAAAATAACATTATCTTTAGCAAATAAGACAAGTTCGCTATCCTTAGCAAGATGGAGCATTACGATTTCATTAA
Organism: Chlamydiota bacterium; assembly: GCA_016866575.1. Lineage (GTDB taxonomy): Bacteria > Chlamydiota > Chlamydiia > Chlamydiales > VGMA01 > VGMA01. The sequence continues at coordinate 9,906 of VGMA01000017.1, read as the reverse complement.
AAAGAGAAGCGGTATGTCGCTTTTTGAATGATAATACTCTTGTATCTGCATGGAGCTTAGTAAACTCTTTGATTTTGTTTTGTTCATCTTTAGATCCACTTTGATCGACTATAATGATTTCTCTATTTCTGTATGTTGACTTTTCATAGATCGATTCGAGTGTAGAAAAAAGCTCGATGGAGGCTTTTTTTGTGGGGATAATGATCGAAATTTTTGGGCCTTCATGGATCTCAATATCATACTCATGCATAATCAACTTCGTTGGCATGGTATAAGGAATCTGTCGGTTTTTTTGCAAAAATATCTGACGATTTTTCTCCCATAGACTCTTATCGTACTGAATTTGATGGATCACTACCTCGATATCAAATAGTACTTCAACCTTTACCCCTTTAAGATGATTATTGAAAGTAAAGTCGACATCGTAAAAGTAGCCCCCTTTAAATCTTTCATCAAAATGGGTTTTGATTCTGAGCTTATGGACAGCAAGAAAAATACCATCAAGGCATGCTACCGGAAGCGTTTGTCCTACCATCACTTCGCTGTAACGAGTCTCCCAAGTGTGCGATCCTTCTTTAAACCATACTCTTCCAGCTAAAAAATCGTGATTATCCCACCAGCAGCCTGAGGATCCAAGACCTACTGAGCCGCAAACACCTGCAATACCTATATCTTCATTTTCAAAGCAGCGCGTTAACGACCTTCCCCAATCATCACTTCTAATATCCACGTGCTCATCGATAAAAAGGATAATATCGTTACGGGCTTTTGACAAAACTTCATTGTAAAATTGTGCAAAAGAGAGGTCTTTTTTGCGGTTTGCTATGATCTCAACGCCACCTACTCCCACGCTATTGAGGAGATGGTCTTCCCATTTCTTCTTCTTCTTCAAACTGAAATAGGCGATTGTAATCATAAGAAAGCCTTTTCTTATGAACTAATCACGGTTTTCATTTTATAGACAAGAAGAACATAAATATATGATTTCTATAACCATAACAAAAATAGATATGACAGCAATGAGCGCTAGGGCTATTTTGCCGCCCCCGATTTCATGAGCGAAATCCCTTTTCATCTTATAACGAAGAAGATAAACAAAAATCACCGGAATGAGACCATTCAATAATGCCTCGCCAATACCTCCAGCAATTCCTAGAGCTTTATCAAAAATTTGTGGATCGTAAAGACAAAAGACAAGAGGAGGAAAAAATACTAAAAAAGTTAAAAAAGCCCTCGAAGCTTTCATTTTGAAGCTGTTAAAGCCATCTTTTAAAAAATCGAGTATGGAAAATGACACACCTAAAACAGATGTGCTTATGGCAAGAAGAGCAAAGTATTTCCCTAAAAGTGCGATCCAGGGTTTAGCTGTGATTTCCTTTAAAACTTCAGTAGCGGGCTTTCCCTCTTTAAGAGCTTTAACAATAAGGGCCTGATCCACTCCCCCAATGATTACCCATTGCCATACCAGATAAACTACAAAAGGTATAGCTGTACCAATAATAATCGAAGCACGAAGAACAGCTCGATCTTTTTTCATATACGAACATAAAGAAGGAATGATGTTGTGATAACCAAAAGCACTAAAGAGCACAGGCATTGCAAAAATCATTTTGCTAGAGTTTTGCACTAAGAGCCTTTCAGCTGATACTGAAGATGAAGCCGATACAATCAGCAAAACCCAAAATACTGCCATAGCGCATGTTAAAACAACATTGACCGCATCTATAGATTTAGGACCAATCGCTACAATGGCGCCAAAAAAAAGACCAAAGATGAGATAAGAGACTATCAAAGGTAGCTTAAATCCTAATACCTCTATAAATAAAGGTGCTCCTACAGCAAAATAAGCGACCATCAAAGCGTAGTAAAGAAATAAAAATAAGACCCCTACCACTTTTTTTCCCCTATTTCCAAGATAACTTTCTGTTAAAGAAAGAAAGCTTGATCCTGAAGAGCTAGCCATAGTAGCCTCTAATAGATAAAGACCTGAAGCGAGCATGAAGAGCCAAACAAGTGTCGTTATCAAAGCTGCAAACCCAAATCCGGCGCCTGCCGTTACTAAAGGAATGCCAAGCATACCAGCACCTATTGTAGTGCCTGCTATTAAAAGAGAGGATCTAAAAATACGGAATAACTTAAGTGTTTTATACATATAGGTATAAATAATAACTGGAATCAACAGTGAAGTCAACCATTGAAATCAAAGCTATGCCCGGCGCAAAAACCACTGAAATTGTTGGTTACAAAGGAAAATATTTGAAAATTAGGCTGCATGCTATTCAAGAAAAAGGGAAAGCCAATGAGGAGCTGATCTCTTTTCTATCAAATCTATTGAAACTACCTAAAAAAAATTTCTCTATGCCGCTTGGTAAAACCCAAAGGATTAAGCGCATTGTCATCGAAGGGATTGATCAAGAGAATCTATCAAAAAAATTATTGGGACTTTTCTAATTTTTCTTCTAAGCGGATTTTTTCAAGCTCTAATTTATCTATCTCTTTTTCTATCCGTTTTGCCATCTGGCCATATTCTCTACTTTCTTCCCATTTCATTTCAGCTGAAGTCATATCCCCTTGGTACTCATAACGATTTCCCATCTCATTCAATCTATTAGATTTGGCTCTATAGTAGCTGGCTTGCTTTTCTAGCTCATCAATTTTTTTAGTTAAATACTCGTTTTCCTTAATGAGTGCTTGGAGTTGATAATTTTCATCTTGTTGACTTTGAGAATATTGAGAATTTTGCCCCTGATTTTGCATATTTACAGCAATTTCATATCCCTGCAGCGTAGCAATCAATAAAACTGCGGCATACACCGATTTATACAAAACCCTTTTCATCTTATGTCCCCTTTTTGGTATCCTATGGGTCATGAATTTTATTTTACCACTTTTTTGTTTTCTTACTTTTTTTTGCTACGCTAGTGATAGTAAAAGTATCATTTTACAGAAGTTAAAGCTCGCTAAGCCGGGTGATTACATCGTTTATGAAGAAGGAAAATCGATCCATCTTCTTTCACTCAATCAGCTCGATCACGAATACGCAGTTTTTGAAGAGATCGTTGCCCCTAAAACTTCTAATAAACAAAACTGGGACCTTTGGGCGCAAAAAAAAGCCCCCGGCCACACATCTTGGATGATGCTGGAAGTGCATTTATCTAAACTTGAAATCACTGAATGCTTCTCATGGACCAAAAATGCCTGGCTAAATCCCACCTCTTCAGAATCTTTAATCCATCAGATGCTTACTTTACATGTTCAAAAAACTCCTGCAGAAGATCGCAAGAAAGTGGGCGCTGCCCCTTTAGAAGGTCCTGATGTGCGTAAAATATGGCATCCTCCTATTTTTGTTCATGGGAACTTGCTCCAAAGAGCTTCTACTCAAGCTTACGAAGCTTTATGGCCAGAAGATGGCTCCATGCTTTCTGGCAAGACGATAGAGCTCTACTTTTATGAAAAAATGAACAATTTCCCTTTTCCTCACTGGATTGAAATCAAAGATGCTTCAAGAGCGTACTTCAAACTTCGCGCTATTGACTCTGGACATGATTTTTTAAGTCCTTACGAAGGAATACCGAGAAGAATGCCGGAGTTTGTCAAAACCGCTATTAAAAACGAATCTACTATAGAATTTCCTTTAAGAATTCCTCTATACTACAGCGGCTTACACTTCTTTGCCATTGATGAGTCTAAAGAAAGTCTAAATCCCATCGAAATCCCTTTTGAAAAAGTATTTATCGATAAGGAACTATGCCATTTAGTAATAAAAGTTCAAGATCTTGAAACGATTTTGTGCAAAGCTCACAAATATATGTTTTTTTTGACAGTGGAAAAACCTTTGCCAGCCTGCATCGACGCAATAGGAAAAATCGTTTGGCAATAATAGTTTCTGTAAGTAAGATGTAGCGATATGATTATTGCTTTTTTAAAATTACGTCGCAGTAAAAATGTTTTGAAACAAGCTATTCGCACTTACAAGAAAAAAGCGAAATATCTTAGTTCTTCTGAAGCTGCCGAGATCAGAGAACTCATCAAAAAGCTCAATGAAGCCATCTCTAAAAAAGATGCTTACCTTGCTAAAGATCTCTCTAACTCATTAGAAAAATTGATGAAAGTCTACCTGAAAAGGTCTGTTTTCGGTTATCTTTTTGAAACTACCACTTCATTAGCTATCGCCCTTTTTGTTGCTGTCGTCATCCGTCAAACTTGGTTTGAACTCTATGAAATCCCCTCAGGATCGATGCGGCCTACTTTTAAAGAACAAGATCGATTGGTTGTATCCAAAACGCAGTTTGGCATCAATCTACCGCTAAAAGCCTCTCACATCCTTTTTAAACCGGAAGAGGTAAAAAGGGGTGGAATTGTGATCTTTACTGGAGAGAACATGGATATTGCGGATGTAAAAACCCGCTATTTCTACATCTTCCCCGGTACTAAGCAGTATGTCAAAAGGATGATCGGCCTTCCTGGAGATACTCTATATTTTTATGGCGGCAAAATTTTTGGTGTAAACAAAGATGGTCAAGACATCTCCTCTTTTTACGATAACGAAAATTTTGACAGCTTAGAGCATATCCCTTTTATCCATTTAGAAGGAAAGACCTTATCGCCAAAGAATGGAAAAAAAGGTGGCATTAAGCCTGTATTCATCCATCAGATGAATATCCCCATCGCACAAATATCACCCCATTCCAGAAGCGACATCTCTAAACAACTATTGGTAAGCCCAAAATCAACACCTGTTGATAAACAAACCCAATTCGACCTTTATGACCTATGGGGCATGGGCAACTACGCTACAGCAAGAATCTTAACGCAAGATCAAGTCTTCGAGCTCTACCAAAAGCAAAACCTCAAAAAAACTGACTTTTATCTTGAGCTAACTCACCATGCCAATCTAGCAAATGCTAAGGTGCAAGAAGATCTTTTAGGAAGAGCGCGGCCTGTTGTCGGCTCCTATGTTTCTTTGCTTCCTTTAGAACAAAATCACATCGAAAAAATCTGGCAAAACATGTATACCGCTCGTTTTGTCATGAAAAACGGTTATGCACACCGCTACGGATTAGAAAAGTTTTACACCTCTTCTTATCAAAACTACTTACCGAAAATGCGCGGCCTTATTCCTGATGGAACCTACGAATTTGATAAAGGCAAGGCTTACGAAGTAAAATGGCAAGGTCTCACTAAAGAACTCGATAAAGATCACCCCTTTGCTCAGTTTGATCAAGACCGTTTCTATACCCTCTTCAACGCTGGGATGGAAATGGATGTACGATTCATACCAGGCAGATTTAATTACACACTCAATCCGGCCCGTTATGCCTATTTTAAAGATGGCGATCTTTACCTATTAGGAGCAAAAATCTTTTCTAAAGAGGATCCCACACTCCAAGAATTTGTTAAAAGTGAGCTCGCAAAATCTCAAACAAATCGCTATCCTCCATTTATCGATTCAGGATCGCCTCGTAAATTAGACGGCTCTATTGACCGCGCTAAAATTGAAAAATTTGGCTTAACTATCCCCGAAGGCTATTATCTAGTCCTAGGAGATAATCACGCCATGAGCGCTGACAGCAGAGATTTTGGCTTTGTTCCAGAAGACAATATCCGTGGTGTCCCTAGCCTTATTTTCTGGGCCTCTGGTTCAAGATATGGAGAGCCTAATCAAATTTCTTACCCTTTATTTACAACTCCAAGGGTAATTATATGGCTCTTAGCCTCTTCTATTTTTGTTTGCTGGACGCTAGTACATCGTAGAAATAAGAAAGATCTTCTCTCTTCTTAATTTGCGATTCCTATTTTTTATATTGATTTCAGAGCAAAAAAAAGAATGGAAACTTTTTAGATTCCATTCTTTTTTATGAGTAATCAATTAGGCTTTTTTGACTAAGATCTTAGCAATTTGGCCATTTAGATCCCACTCACTTCCCTCTTTTGCACTACCAAAAGTGAAAGAAAGCGCTAATACTTCTTTATTGATGAGCTCTTTATGGATCTTATAAGCAGTCTCTACTTCTTTTGGTCCAAAAAGCTCTACATGGATGCGGTCTGTGACAGCAAAGTCGAAATTTTTACGCATAGTGTTGATCTTATTGATGATCTCACGAGCAAGACCCTCATAGATCAAGTCATCATTGAGTGAAAGATCTAAAGATACAGTAATAGATCCTTCTGAAGACGCAACAAGACCTGCTTTTTCTTTGCGCTCAACAGTTACATCATCTGTAGTAAGTTCGATCCTTTCTCCATCGACTACAATCTCGTAGCTTTCATCATTCAAAAACTTCATAGCGATTGAGCGGTCAAAATTCTCTACAATATTTTTAACAATGTTCATTTTGCTGCCTACTTTTTTTCCAAGAACGCGGAAATTTGGTTTGCAGTGGTAATCAACAAAGTCTTTTTCATCAAGGTGAAACACCACATCTTTAACGTTCAACTCATCAAGTACTAAAGCCTTTTGCCTTTTTAAGACATCGATTTTACTCCAATCGCTGCAAACAATATGTGCACAAGCAAGCGGCTGACGTACGCGGCACTTATTCTCTTTTCTTAAAAAGTGTCCAAGTCCTACGACGATTTTTGTTAAAGCCATTTCTTCTTCTAATTCTTCATCAAACAGATCTTTATTGTATTTTGGAAAGTCTGTTAAATGAACAGACTCAGGCATTTGATCTGTGCGAAGCTGTAAGTAGATCCTTTCAGCTAAGAACGGAACAAAGCAAGCTGCTAATTTCACAAGATCCATCATGACGCGATAGAGGGTTTCAAAGGCTTCTCTTCTTGAAGGAGTATCTTCATCTGCCCAGAAACGTCCCCGATTTCTACGGATATACCAGTTAGTTAGCTCATCGATGAAATCAACAAACGGCTCAACAGCTTCTGATAGCAAGTAGCCATCCATCGCTTTTTCTACATTTTTGATGAGATGCTGCATGCGAGACAAGATCCATCGATCAATGTCTGCTTTTGGCAGCTCTTTAGCAATCTCTTTTGGCTTCCACTGATAAATATTTGCATAAGTTGCCAAGAAGACATAGCTATTCCATAGAGGAATCAAAAATTGGCGAAGAACACCCTCCACACCTTTTTCTGAAAAATTTAGATCATCTGCATACACAACAGGACTGTGCATCAAATACAATCTAACGGCATCAGCGCCGTATTTATCAAATACTTCTGTAGGATCTGGGTAATTCTTTAGCCTCTTAGACATCTTTTGCCCATCTTCAGCTAAAACAATACCGTTTACAATACAGTTTTTAAAGGCAGGTTTGTTGTACAAAGCGGCAGCTAAAACAGTAAGTGTGTAAAACCATCCTCTAGTTTGATCAAGACCCTCTGCAATAAAATCAGCTGGGAAATTTTTCATCACTAGATCTTTATTTTCAAACGGGAAGTGATCTTGAGCATAAGGAGCTGATCCTGATTCAAACCAGCAATCAAACACTTCACTGATTCTTTTATAGACTTTTCCTTTTTTTGTGATCTCTAAATGGTCAACAAATTGTCTATGGATATCACTTACCTTGACACCTGTGTACTCTTCAAGTTCTTCGATGCTCTTAATAACAATCACATCCCCATCTTCAGATTTCCACACAGGGATAGGCGTACCCCAAAAACGGTTTCTGGAAATCGCCCAGTCTTTAGCGTTTTCAAGCCACTTACCGAAGCGGCCATCTTTGATATGTTCAGGAACCCAGTGGATTTCTTGATTCGCATCGATCAATCGATCTTTGATTTTCTCCACAGCAACAAAGAGCGTATTCACAACTTTGTAAATAAGAGGTCCATCTGTACGCCAGCAGTGTGGATATCTATGCTGAATTGTAGCGTGGTGGAATACAAGATCTCTTGCTTTGAGTCTTCTAATGATATCTTTATCAGCATCTTTTACAAATTTTCCTTGATATTCAGGAACCTGCTTTGTAAAGCAGCAGTGCTGATCAACATAGCAAATAGGATCAATACCATTTTGCTTGCATACCTCAAAGTCATCTTCTCCAAACGCCGGCGCCATGTGAACAAGCCCTGTACCGTCAGCATCTGTTACAAACTCTCCTGCCAGGATATGAAAAGCCTTTTTTGGGGCTTCTTTTTTCATGTGATCAAAAAGAGGCTCGTAAGCTAGACCAACTAACTCTTTTCCTTTCATAGTCTGAACTATTTCAGGCTCTTCCTTGAAATAAACCCCTACCCGGCTTTTAGCCAAAATATAGAGCTCATCATTGAAACGAACCTTCACGTATTCTATTTGAGGTGAAACAGCTATAGCCAAATTGGAAACAAGAGTCCAAGGAGTTGTTGTCCATACAAGCAAATATAGACCTTTTTTGAGCTCAAATTTTACCGTCAGCGATGGGTCAGTATCTGTATGATAATTTAAATTTGCTTCAAAATTTGAAAGAGGCGTTCCCATTTGCGGAGAAACAGGCATCACCTTGTAGCCTTCATAGACTAGACCCTTTTTCCAAAGCTCGCCAAAAACCCACCATACTGATTCCATGTATGATAGATCCATTGTTTTGTATGTTTCGTCAAAATCGACAAAACGGCCCATCCGATCTACAGTTGCTTTCCACTCGTTGACGTAGCGGAGCACTGAATCTCTACAATCTTCGTTGAATTTAGCAATTCCGTACTCTTCAATCGATTGCGCTCCAGATAGCCCTTTTTCCTTTTCAATCATGTTTTCAATCGGCAATCCATGGCAATCCCAGCCAAAGCGTCTTGGAACCTTATACCCTTTTTGCGTTTTGTAGCGCAAAACGACATCTTTAATCGTCCCTGCTAAAATATGGCCATAATGTGGTAAACCCGTCGCAAAAGGTGGACCGTCATATGAACGAAATAGCGGTGCATTTTCTCTATTTTCAATCGATTTTCGAAAAATTCTTTCTTTTTTCCAGAATTCTAGAATTACCTTTTCCTGATCTGCAAATGACTCTTTCTGAATATCAAACATAAGGACCTCACTGCTTCTTACTATAGCTACATAAAGTCTTTATTTCTATGGAAAATTGAGCTGTTTTTGAGCGTATTACAAAAACATCTTTTACACACCTATCCACCTTGATTTTTTATCACCTAAACTAACCAATTCAACCTAAGCCGAAAAGCACCTTCTCACAAGATCTAAATCACCAAAAAAACATCCTCTATCATCACTTACATCTTAGAAACCATATTTACATTGAAAATTCACCCATTTTGTGGTACAATTATAGATATTACACTCTAGCTAACTAGAGAACTCCTTCTCTCATTAGCGGGGGTGTAATGGCTTCGACTTTGAAGTGAAGCAATGTTGGCATGCGGAGGATATCGGTGGGCCTCCTAAAAAAACCGGTAAAACAATAACTGTCAGAAATACTAGACAGCGTCGTAGCAAAGTGGTTTCTCTCTTCGGAGCAGAAAATCATGAGCTCGAACAAATTGCTGCTTAAGACCTAATAGTCTTTCACAGCCGATGATTAAAAGCTGGACCAAGGGTTTTTAAGCCATCGTCATACCACTTGGTGTGGGTGTTACCCCATCCACTTGTAAGGTAACACTCGAGAACTACGAGTGAGGTCAGTGCCGAGTAGGGCCACTTATAGCAACATTGACCTTAAAATCTTAAGGGGCTAAGCATGTAGTCAGCAGTGTGAATCTTGCTAAGGACGAGAGTTCGATTCTCTCCACCTCCAAACCAAATTAAGGCTTCAGTCTCACGACTGAAGCCTTTTCATTTCAATAAGATACACAAAAACTCCACACGCAAAAATTACTTACCTGCTTCTATTTACGCAATTTTACGCACTAGACGAGACAAAAGCTGCGTAAAAAACTTATCTTTTTAAATCTTACGATATGACATTCTGATATCTGTAATAGTCGTGACATAAAGACAAATTGTTACCATTT
>VGMA01000016.1 GCA_016866575.1 Chlamydiota bacterium | reverse complement strand
AGGCAATATAGATGAGAAAATTTTTACCAATTTTTTTTATTTTTTTTAGCACTTTGTATGCCGAATATCTAGACGTAGATAAGCTTTTTCTTCAAAGATCGCAAAGATATTCTCTAAAAGATGCGGATAAAATCATTGTTTTTTCAGCAAAAAGAACGGGAAGCACTCTTTTATACAATATTTTACATTTTTTGTTTGAAAAAGATGGAAAATTGGAATCGCCTCATTATCCATTTACAGCAGGTAAAAGAGTATTAAAAAGTCATTCGTTTGAGGAGATCAAGATCTTCAAAAATGAGAGAGTTTTTTATATGATCACCGTCCGAAATCCCTTAGAAGCTCTTATTTCTGAACTTAGGGTGCTTACCACGCAAGGCAAGAGTTTGGAGGATTTTGTTCACAAGGGGCTTTTGCAACATAAGAGATACCTGATGTTTTATGAACATATGAATCGAATCCATCAAAGAGCCGCTTTAGTGAAGTATGAAGAATTTGATGATGATGTTGAAAAACTCATAAGATATGTAGAGGCTATTTTTTCAATAAAGGTAGATTCTAATGATGTTGAGCTGATCAAAAAAGGATATGCAAAAGAGAACGTTTTGTTATCGATTGAAAATCTCAAAGATTTCGATAAATGTCGAGAGATCTCTGGTTTTCATGGTCGTCATATCCAAACAGAAGAGTTTTACCCCCCTGAAGAATTCTGGCAGGTGCTGGAAAAAGAAGATAACGAAATAAAAAGATATTTTTCTAAATTTGGTTATTTTTTAGAAAGATAAAGAGGAAATTTATGAATGAGCAGAAGAGGCTAATATTTCCTGTACGATGAATTGAGGTGCACTTGTATGAGGAGATTCTTTAAGGTGTAGATAGGAGAGTGGAACGTTGTGACAATTTTGCTCTCTAACAGCCGCAAGCGGTATATAGCGAAGATCGATGGAGGGGTTCTCTACTTTGGCGTGTAAAAGATCGCATGCTGCAGGTATGATTTCATCTGCAAAAGGGCTATCTAAATTGAGCACTCGTATTTTCCCTTTTTCTAAGCTAGATAAAATAGATGTAGATGAAAGACTTTGGTTTAAGCTCCATATTAAAGATTGTGCAAGAGTACCTAAAAAGTTTCCATATCTGTCGCAAAACCATGAATGAGTTGAGCTAAAAGTTCTATCGCAAAATATAATCCCTTCATGATTAGGGAGATTTTTTTTCACTTCTAGCGCTATTGCTCCTCCTAAAGACATGGCCCAAAAATGGATTTTATCTTCAGGGATATGGAGTTTTTGTCTTGTAAATTCGTAGACGGCTAAAGCGGAAAGTATGCAGTTTTGTTTGGAAAGATTCCAGGTTCTTTCTGAATTTCTGAATCCGGGATAATCAAAAGTGACAAAATTCAAAACAGCGTTGGTATCTGTTAGATCCTCAAGGGGGGCAAAATCTTGTCTTTCTCCTAGACCTGGAAATCGTAAAATTGTCGGGGTATCTTCCGTTGCTTTTTTATGCCTATGGAAATACGCATGGATGACCTTATTGTTCGGTAAGGTAATGGGCATATGGATTTGCTCCATATTGTTTCTTTGAAAGTAGAAAGCTTTTGACTCTCGTAGTTCAACCGTATTTGGAAAAGGGATAAAATGGCAATCAATAATAGCATTTATGATTAAGCGGGGTATGTAAAGAATAATTTCTATAACCCAATATAAGATGAGCTCAGGAGTAGTCATTACCTCGGGCACTATTTCATGCATAGAGGGTGACCAGTCGATTTGATAAGAGGCAGGCTGAATCATGCCATAAAATATAACAATCTGCAGATTAATTGGATACTTTATTTCTTAATGTGCGTACATTAATTTTTAAAGCTTCTGCGGCCTTAGTTTTGTTGTAATTAAAGTGTTTTAATACATCCATGATGTACCGCTCTTCTACTTCTGCTAAAGGTATGATCGCCTCTTCTTTGAATAAAGACATTTGCTCAGAATCTTTAGTAGAAATGTCAAAAAGAAGCTCTTCTTCAAGAATTTCTTCGTTCGGGCTCAAAATAGCTAATCGTTCACAGACATTTCTTAGCTCTCGTATGTTGCCTGGCCATGAGTAGTGCTCCATTTTTTCAATTGCACCAGAAGAAAAGATTTTTTGAGGCTTAAGATTGTCTCGGCATGACTTTTCCAAAAAATGGGCAGCTAGGTAGCGGATATCTTCTTTTCTTTCTCTTAGCGCTGGAAGATAGAGGGGAATCACGTGAAGCCTAAAAAATAGATCTTCACGAAATTTTTTCTCTTCCATGGCCTTTTGCATAGCTCGATTGGAGGTGGAGATAATCCTCACATCTACTTTTTGGCTATTTGTAGCGCCTACTTTTTCAAATTCAAGTTCTTGAGTAACTCTTAACAGCTTGGCCTGGAAGGAAAGTGGCACTTCGGTGACTTCATCTAGAAGCAAAGTGCCTCTATCGGCTAGTTCAAAACGGCCAGGTTTTGTGTTTAAAGCACCTGTAAAAGAGCCCTTTTCATGACCAAAAAACTCTGATTCCATCAAATTTTCACAAATAGCAGCGCAGTTAACCCGTACAAAAGGTGCCGATTTTCTGTAAGATTGTTGATGAATGAACTCGGCAAACACCTCTTTGCCTGTGCCTGACTCTCCTTGGATAAAGACATTTGCATGACTTTTTGCAATTTTTGCTGCTTCGAATAAAACCTCTTGCATCTTTGGGCTTTTTGCAATCAGTGTTTTACTTTCAGGGAGCGCTTCTTTTTTTCTTAAACAGGCTTTCGAGATCAGCCGTTCGATATGATGAGAAGAAAAAGGTTTAATAAGGTAATCATCAGCGCCTTGTTTAAGAACTTTGACGATTTTGGTTAAGCTAGTTAAATCTCCCATGGCAACAAGATAAGGCCTTGATCCAGATCTTTTTAGCTCTCGAACAAGCTCGTCAAAAAGATGCTCATCTTCATGGATATCAAAAAAGAGAATATCAAAATGTTTTTCATTAACGAGCGATACACCTTTTTTCCCATGCTGGGCAAAAAAGACATCAGCGCCGTATTCTTTGGCGATTTTGACTAAGATCTCCCGATTTGGGAATTGGCTATCAATTACAAGCGCTTCTTTAAACATACCAAACAGGGAAAGGTTTTTCTTCCACATAGCTAGTTCTAGGATTTTTTTCAAGAAATGGTACAATATTCATGTATGAAATGGATCATCTATACCCTATTATTTACAAGTTGCTCAGGATTAGAAAAGGCGCAGCAAGCTAAAATACGCAAAGCCAACGAGGTAAAAGACCCTATCGTCCGTCTATCCAACGAACGCTATTTTGCTAGTACTATGCCAAGGAAAAAAGAAAGAGAGAAGTATCCTTGGGAAGAAAGATATGTAGGGAGCTTCACTAAAATCACCAAAGAGTCGTTTCGTTGCCGAGGCAGCAGCAGTCATCTTGAGAGAAAAGTGCTTAATAGCGACGGTTTAGAAGAAATTCTTGTCGACTGTGAAGGATTAGGATCGCATAGTCTTCCTGTCAAAGAGGGGGAAGAGTTTATCTATGAAACACTCATTAAATTGCTCAATCATGTGCAAGGAATCAATCACAAGCGGGTAATCATCACATCCGGATATCGATGCCCTATACATAACCGTTTTTGTAATCACACAAAAGCCAATGCCAGCTCCAAGCATCAAATAGGTGCTGAAGTAGACTTCTATGTAGAGGGGATGGAAAATGAGCCAGAGACAGTTATTAGCCAGCTCATCAGTTTTTATAAAGAAGATGAGAAAAGTTACCAGCAGTTCCAAAAATCGATAAAAGAGAAAAATGGGATAGAGTATCCGATTTGGTCCAACAAAGAAATCTCTATTCGGATCAACCACTACAAAATTTCAAATGATCTAGATAACGCCTTCTCCCACCCTTACATTACCATCGATTTAAAATTCGATCGGCAAGGGGAGGAGAAGGTAGAATATTCGTGGCAAAAAGCCAATAACGGCTACATGCGCTACTAAAAAGTCTAAATTTAGGCTTAGAATAGTTTAGGCAGCTTTACTGATTCTAACGTGTTTGGCTTCCCTTTTATGGCCTTAGGTGAATATTTGTCATGAATAGCTGGCAGTTGTGGGTTAGAGGATTTTGTTGAAGAAGTGCTGCTATTGCTTTTCTTGTTTGTGGAAATGCTTGGTAAAGAAGGGAGCGATGCTTCATTTTTTAGTGTATCAGATCCATATAAGCTCATGGCTTCAACTTCTTCATCATCGGATTCAATAGGCTCAAAATCATCTTCATACAGCTCTTCTTCTTCATCTATAGAATCTGCAGGAAGGGAAGTTTTATCCGATGAGATGCTGAGTTCTAGTGAAGAGGGCTCAAAGATGTTAGCGATCCCTTCTAGGCGGCTTTTTACTTTAGAATTGCTCTCGTTTCTAATTTTCTCATCAGCATAACTCATTAACTCAGTAATTTGAGAACACTCTACGATAGAGGTTTTTTCATGAGATTCTTTCATTCTTGCTAGTTTCATCAAATTTAATGAAATGTTTTCTAGCGCATCTTTTTGTAAATGATTTAATTTATTTGCAGTATTGCGAATAGTTTGTGAAATATTTGGGTCTGATTTTGGGTTGTATGTTTCTAGGGTTAATTCAGAAGAAGCTTGAGAGTGGTTATTAACGTTATTCATTAGCACACCTCAATTATTAAAAATATATAATAATTATTATAACATTTTTAATTTAAAAATTCAATACATAGTAGTATGCTTCATTCTAGTTAATTAATTAATAGATGGTTGAGGTTTTAAGCAAAAAGCTCTTGAATAGAAACGAGATGAAAAAAGCGGTCTTTTGGAAGTTCTTGAATATGAGGATGATCCTTAGGGCCGACAAAAATCACTTGAAGATTAGCTTTGAGAGCAGATTGCGCCCCTTTTAAGGAATCTTCAAAAGCAATTACTTTATTCAAAGGAACAAAAGCAAATGCTTGAATCGCTGAAAGGTAAGGGTCAGGATGGGGCTTAGGATTACGATAATTGTCCCTTCCGATCCATAAATCGATGGTTTGTAATAAAGGAATTTTCTCCTTGATGATTTCTAGATGATTATTTGGAGAATTCGTCACAACACAGTACTTTAAAGAGCTAGTTAGTAAAAATGTCAAAAGCTCTTGAACTCCTGGCATGAGTTGGATACTGCCATCGATAATCATTTGCTCGTAAAAGCGCTGCTTTTCTTCTCGAAGCATATCCCAATCATACGTCGACAAGTGAGAAAACATCGCAAATACAGCATCTCTAAGCGCATACCTGTTTGCGTGGGCATAAGTGCAATAGGTGGCAAAATCCCAAGGTAAATGACACGCATAGGTTGCTAGCATTTTTTTATACGCTAAGAAATGGAGCTCTTCTGTGTTTACTAAAAGACCATCAAAATCAAAACAAAGAAGCTCGTAGTGAAGAGTGAGATCAGAAATATTACTGACAGCTCGCGCAAAATCAGCGCCCTTAGTTGGAAGAGAAGCTGAGTCTGTTGCCTCTGTCATTTTTCACGTCTTTGAGAAATTTTGCCGATGATTGGACTCGAACCAACACTTTATCGCTAAAAACAGATTTTGAATCTGCCGCGTCTACCATTCCGCCACATCGGCATGCTGTAAGATTGTATAAGAATTAATAGTATACGTCAACAAGGAAAAGTCCATGAGGAGGAGCTGTTTTTGGTGCAAATTTTCGATCCAATTTTAAGAAGATTTCATCGACATCGGTTTTATTCAGTTTTTGAGCGCCGATTTCAAAAAGTGTCCCTGTAATATTGCGTACCATTTTGTATAAAAAGCCAGAACCAGTGAACTCAAAAGCGTAGTATCCTTCTTCAATTTCGAGCAATTTGATTGGCTGCAGTGTTTTGATTGGGCTAGATGCTGCAGAGCCTTTATGGCATTCGTTGGCAAATGAACGAAAATCTCTTGTTCCGGAAAACCAGTCTAATGCTCCTTTGATTTTTTCTAGCGATGTAGGCTGAAAGTGATAATAACAGTACAAGCGGCGAAAAGGGTCTTTGCAAGGAAGGAGTGAAAAATGGTAGCGGTAAGTTTTCCCTTTAGCAGAAAATCTGGCGTGAAAATCTGGCGCAGTTTCTTCTATATGAAGAACGCGAATATCTTTCGGTAAAAGCTGGTTTAGGCTTTTCAATAATCGATCAAGGGATTTGGGGTAAATCTCAAGATCGATATGTGCTATTTGGCCTAGCGCGTGCACTTTTGCATCAGTGCGGCCTGATCCTGTTACAGGAATTTTTTTTTGGTATAAAGTATATAAGACTTTTTCTATTTCTTCTTGGATAGAGATTGCATTAGGTTGGATTTGCCAGCCCCCAAAGCGTGTGCCATCGTAAGATATTTTGAGTTTGAAGCGTGTCATAGTAGGGGACAGTATAGCGTCCCCTACGTGAAGTCGTCAATCAAGGACGTGTTTATTGACAAGAGCTGTCATTTTGAACATGTCGATGGTTTTTGATCCGATGACTTGTTTCAATTTGTCATCAGGAACGATATTTCTTGGGGCTTTTGGATCTTGGAGCTTATTCTTTTTGATGTATGCCCAAAGCTTTTTTGTAATTTCTGTGCGTGGCATTGGCCCTTTGCCTACAATGGCAGCTAATGCATCACTGATTTTCTTTTCTTTCATGAATGCAGCGTTAGGCTTTCTTGCTGTTTTAGGCTTTTCGACTTTAGCTTTGACAACTTTTGGTTTTACAACTTTTGGCTTAACAGCTTTAGCAACCACTTTTTTAGCGGCAGGCTTAGCTGTCTTAGCGCTCTTAGGTTTGGTTTTGGCGGTAGTTTTGGCCATTTTTGACTCCTGTTGATGGTCTTCTAAAACATTTCTTGTATCTTTCTTCTCAATTCTAGTCAAAATAATTCGTTAAAAAATTACTTTTTCGGTAGAAGGAGGAATATGGGTATTAAGAAGACCGATCCTCGCTGGAAGGAAGTTTTAGAAGAAGAGTATAATTTTCTCTCTGAGTTAACGGAAAAACTTAAGAGCAGTTTTTCTTATGAGCATAAAAAGCTTATTATAGAAGCATATCCTCAAGTTAAGATTTATTTAGCTGAGCATCCGCTAATAGCTTCTTTGATAGAGCCCATGCCCATAGAAAAAAAATTCATTTTTTCTGCAGTCATTCTCATAGGTCAAGAGCACATCTTTGAGCAAATAGATCAGCTAATCGATAGAAGCGCAAGATTGAGTTATTTGCTAAGTGACCTTTGGCAAGTAGAATCATTTTATCGCCAAATGGGTGGTATCGTCGGCTACCAAAAAATGATGCTTGAACTGATGCTAAGTAATGAAAAAGGTGAGCAAAAAGAGGAGCAAACTTCTTATGAAGCTCCAGCGCTCATTGATTTATCGAAAAATGATGAAAGTGTAAGAAAAGCAGTTGTTCATGCAATCATAGAGCAAAAGCGTTTGGCGGAATGTTATCCTGTAGGAGGAGCTGGAGATCGGCTCAATCTTAGAGATGAAAAAGGGAATGGACTACCTGCTGCGCGTCTTAAATTTTTAGGCAGAACTCTTCTTGAAGGGATGATGAGAGATTTAGCGGCTCGTGAATATCTTGGATTTAAAATCCATAACGAGCAAGTGCATACTCCTATTTTGTTAATGACCTCAAGAGAAAAAGACAACCATAATTACGTCCGGCTCATCTGCAATCAAAGAAAATGGTTTGGAAGAAAAAAAAGTGGTTTTTTCTTCATAACGCAGCCTCTTGTTCCGGCCTGTGACGAATTAGGAAAGTGGGTAATAGCACATCCTCTCAATTTGATCTGTAAACCTAACGGCCATGGAGCTCTTCTCCATTTAGCCAAACAAAAAGGGGGATACCGTTGGATCGAAGATCTAGGAAGAGATTACCTGTTTTTTAGGCAAGTCAATAACCCTGTAGCGGCAACGGATAACGGTCTTTTAGCATTTATAGGATTTGGATATCTACACAACAAAGAATTCGGATTTGCCTCTTGTGATAGATTGCCCGGCACAAAGGAGGGGATGAATGTCATCAAAAAAATCATCAAAGGGCGAATGTCAAAAGTAGCCTTAAGCAATATTGAATATTGCGACATGAAAACAGAAGATCTTATCAAGCAAGGGGGTAAATTCCCTGCAAATACGAATATGCTTCTTATGAAGCTTGAGCCTTTAACAAAAGCTGTCGACATGACCCCTTTTCCTGGCCTTTTGATCAACTATAAACCCATAGAGGTGCTTGGCAAGAAGATCAACATGGCGAGATTGGAGTCAACCATGCAAAATATTGCAGACTCCTTTGAACAGTTTGATCAAAAACCAATAGATAAAAAAACGCAAGAGACACTCAAAGCTTATATTACCGTTAATTCCAGAAGAAAAACCCTTTCTGCTATCAAAAAAAGTTTTACAAAAATTGAAGAGCAAATAGAGACCCCGGAAGCATGTTATATGGATATTTTGGCAAATGCTAAGGATTTGCTAGAAAATTACTGTCAATTTGCAATACCTAAGCTCATTGATTTAAAAACATTCATGGAAAATGGACCTTCTTTTTTATTTTTCTATCACCCTGCATTAGGGCCGATTTATGATGTGATAGGGCAGAAAATAAGAAAAGGGATTTTGCATGAAGGCGCAGAAGTGCAATTAGAAATAGCTGATATTGATATTGAAGATCTCGATGTACGTGGATCGCTTATCATCACAACTTCAAACGTAATGGGTCATTTTAATCAAGATCAAGAACTGATCTATTCTAATAGGACAGGAAAATGTCAACTCCATCATGTGAAAATCCAAAATAAGGGGCTGATAAAACAAGTGCACCCTAAATTTTGGAAAAATCACTGGAAGCGAGAGGAAAGTGTTGTAATTGAGCTAGGGGAAAACGCAGAATTCATAGCAAAAAATGTAGTATTTCAATCTTCACACCATTTTAAAGTTCCAAGCAACTACCGATTTGAGATCTATGAAAATGATCAAGGAGAGCTTGAATGCAAAAAAACTCCCATTCATGAAGCTAGGGAGTTATGGCGCTATGAAATTGACCCTTCGTATGCAATCAAATTAGAAAAACGGCATAGCTAGACTAGCTTTGCCGTTTTCAAAATAATATTACACCTGTGAATCATCACATAAAATATTGACAACAGTTGATTGAACAACGGATGGTATTAAGTCATGCAGATTATCGGTACTGGATGACAATTTTACTGGTGGTGCAGTTGGTATTTGTGCAGCAGTTGCAGTGTCAACTTTTCTTTTAGACGTCTTTGTTGATAATAATGGTTGTATTCCATCATTCATGGTATCGGTTGCTGAAACAGTTTCATCATTACGTTTTCTTCTAGAAGTCCTTGGCGCTGTCATTTCATGATCCATGGCATTTGTTAGTGAATCAGTTCTAGCCATGGGCTGAATTGATGGCGAAATTACAGGGGGTGGAAGTGCTGTATTAGTTGCAAAATGATTTCCGATTTGAGTTGAAAAATTACTTTGCATCAAAGATGACATCATATCGAGCTCATCGTTCGCTTTTTTTGCGAAAATCGGATTTTGCTGATTTACAACGCTACCGGGTGCAGAAACATGAGATGCAATAGATGCATTAGAAACATGAGATGCATGAGATGCATTAGAAACATGAGATGCATTAGATGCACTAGAAACATGAGATGCATTAGAATCTCTAGATGAGCCGGATCTATGAGATGCATTAGATGCAGTCTCTGATTCGTCATCAGCTAAAGGCCTGCAGCAGTAGAAAATTGAAATAGCAATAGCAGATACAAGAGCTGCGCCTGCAACAAAGGCGATCGCAGCTGGCCAGATCCATACAGCATTATCACTGAACCATTCGTGACAAGATTCGAAAAATGGTTTTACAAATTCATCAACCCACTGAGATACGGAATTCCATCCTTGCTCAAATGCGTTTGGTACAGTCTGCGTAAAAAATACTGGAATATCTTCTGCGAAAAAATTGGTAAAGCCTTCCCAGCCATTAACTAAGCCGTTTTCAGCTACATTGATTGGAGCGGACATTATTCCTCCTAGAAAAGTATAGATTTTAAAATATATTAGTTTCCGATCTCTTGTAATTATATATGATCGGTTATTAATGTAAAGAGGTGATTAAGGTTTGATAGAATTTAGTGCTCTGAGAAGAACGAAAAATGGTTTTTAATATTTCTCACTTTCAATGGAATATGAAAAACAATCTTTTGCGAGCCTAATACAAGCAAAAAAGATTTTTGAGTGAAACGTGTTAATATTATTAAGCCGTAGTTTTAAGATCTAAAAAGTTAGAAGGCTTTATAGATCTTTGGAAGGGGCTGTATCAAATGGAACATGAGTGCTCAAAGATCTCTCACGATGTATTTTTTCTAACTCTTCTTCCAGGAGTTTTATGACCGATTCTGCATCTTCTTGCGTCTTTATATCAGAGGGGGTTTGGTATTCGATATCAGCTTGAATACTAAGATCGGTCAAAAGCTCTTGAATTCGATTCAGGTTTAGAGTAGATGGTTTATTTGTTAGTTCTGATAAATAGCATCGAACATGTTCTTGAAGAACATTAGGAGACAAATTCATAATTCTTGCTGAAGGGGAAGCTCTTCTTTGATCGTTATAAGGGTTGAGTAAAGGTGTTGAGACTTCATATTCGCTTAGTAAAGACTCTTGCGATCCTATTGCGCGAAGAGGCTGTACGATTTGAGGGGGCTTAGGAGTTGGCGCTGTGCAATTTTCTGGTGGAGGGTTTGTGAAGAAGTAGGTAAATAGTGAAAATAGAGCGTGAACTAATTCATTGATTTTTGCTGATAAATCCTGCCATGCCTGAGCGCAAAAGGTGGAAAAGCTTTCAAAGCAAGAGGGCCACTCAGTTTCATACATTAGAGTCGGGGTAATCATAACTATAGATGTTATAGTTACTTGAGATTAAAGTAAAGAGTGGTTGTTATTGACTCTAATGCAAGAAAAAACTATCATTCATTTTTATATTTTTATACTTTTGGAGCCAATATGGATGATTTAACTTCTCAGATCAAAGAAATGCAAGAAAGAACACTTTTAATGCAGAGGTATCTTTGACATCGCTAACAAAGAAAATCGTATCAATGAATTAGAAGAGAGAATGTCTTCAGCAACTTTTTGGGATAATCAAGAAGTAGCCCAGCAGGTCATTAAGGAGATAGGGGATATTAAAGAATGGACGATCCCTTTTCAAGATCTTTTACGCCGCATTAACGATTTAGCTGATATCTACCCTGACATATTTGCTTCTCAAGATGACGAGCTTTTACTAGAAAGTAAAACAGAAGTAGAAAAGTTAGAAAAAATCTTAGATGAGCTAGAGATCAAGAAGATGCTTTCAGGCCCTATGGATGAAAAAGATTGTTATCTTAGTATCAATGCAGGCGCGGGCGGAACTGAGTCATGCGACTGGGCCTCTATGCTCGCAAGAATGTATCAGCGATATACCCAAAAAAAGGGCTGGAAATGTGAAATTGAAGATGAGCTAGAAGGTGACGTTGCTGGAATAAAAAATATTACCTTTAAAATCTCGGGTAAATATGCATACGGTCTTTTGAAAGCAGAAAGCGGCGTTCATCGTTTAGTGAGAATTTCTCCTTTTGATGCTAACGCAAAAAGGCATACAAGTTTTGCTTCAGTTGATGCAATACCTGTAATTGATGACACAGTCGAAGTTACAATCAATCCTGAGGAAATACGTATCGATACGTATAGAGCTTCAGGCGCAGGGGGTCAGCACGTCAACAAAACAGAATCAGCTGTGCGTATTACACACATGCCAACGGGAATAGTTGTTTCTTGCCAAAAAGAGCGCAGCCAGCTACAAAACAAAGAAAGCTGTATGAAAATGCTCAAATCAAAATTGTACGAATTAGAACGAGCAAAGCAAAGTGAAGAGATCAAAAAAATGGGTGGTGAAAAAAAAGACATAGGCTGGGGATCGCAGATCAGAAGCTATGTTTTTCAGCCCTACACTTTGGTGAAAGATGCTCGCACCAAGTATGAAATCGGCAACATCGACAGCGTTATGGACGGAGATTTAGATCCTTTAATCCAAGCATACCTTAAGGAATTTGGAGATGGCTGATTTCATTGTTGATCTTCCAGCTTATGATATCCGTTACACAGAGCCTTTAGATCAAGAAGCTCTGATGAAATGGGTATCTGATGAAAGAGTACTCAAATGGTTTTCCATGGACTTAGAAAACGAGGTCCGTTTAATGGTAACAAATTGGGTGGCATTTGCTAAGTATAAGGCAAGTCTTACTGCTTTATATGAAAATACTCCTGTTGGAGTAGTGACTCTTTTTTTGATGCCTTACCGAAAAATATCGCACTTAGCGATTGTTTATTTAGCGGTAGATCCTGAGTTTGAAAATAGAGGTGTTGCTACTTCTTTGATCAAGAATATCAAAAATTTAGGGAAAAATTATTTCCGTCTTCGTTCTATACATTTTGAAATCATGATCGATTCCCCTTTGAAGCATATCTTGGAAAAAGAGGGTTTTAAAGAAATCATTCGTCAAGAAGGTTTTTTTAAAAGAGGTGATCAGCTTGTAGCAAGAGTAGTGATGGAGGCAGATCTATGAAGCTCGAAAAAGATAAAATTTTGGTAAGAGACAGCATTGAAAACGATAAGTATCCTTTTACCGAATGGCTTATGGATAAAGATGTGCTGTGCTGGTTTCCTATGAGCAATCTAGTGGAAGTGGAAGATGCTGTAAGAATTTGTATGAGCTACATACAAAATGGAGCGATGTACACAGCCGAGTATGAAGGGATACCGATCGGAGTTGCCAATCTCTATATCAATATGTTTTCTAAACTGCGCCATCAAGCACTTTTTGCGATTACTATTCGTCGAGATCTTCGAGGTCAAGGGGTAGGGACAAAATTGCTTGGGCATTTAATAGAAATGGCAAAAGAGCGGTTTAATCTAGAGCTTCTTCACTTAGAAGTCTATCAAGACAATCCCGCCATTCGTCTTTATGAGCGTTTTGGATTTAAACAATATGGATGCCACAAGAATTTTTTAAGAGAAGAAGATGGTTTTCGCGATAAAATACTGATGCAATTGAAACTGTAATCAATCGAAATGTGAGGGAAATGATGGCCGGACATAGTAAATGGGCAAACATAAAGCACCGCAAAGGAAAAGCGGACGCAGCAAAAGGGAAGATTTTTTCAAAAGCAGCAAAAGAGTTGATCTCTGCAGTTAAGCAAGGAGGAGCGGATCCTAAGATGAATCCTCGTCTTCGGATGGCTATTATAAAAGCTAAAGAGGCTAACGTACCTAATGATATTATCGATAGAAACATCAAAAAAGCTTCAAGTCCTGATACGGCAGACTATTTTGAGATGACGTATGAGCTCTACGGTCACGGAGGTGTTGGTATCTTGGTGGATATTGCTACAGACAACAAAAATCGCATTTCTTCAGATATGCGTATCGCTACTAATAAAAGAGGGGGCAATATTGCTTCACCGGGATCTGTAGCTTTTCAATTTGATAGAAAAGCTGTTTTGCAAGTAGAGAAAAAGGGAGTAGATCATGACGAGCTATTTTCTTTGGTTTTAGAAGCTGGAGCAGAAGATTTCGAAGATGCAGAAGAGCATTATATTGTGGTAGCTCCTCCTGAACTTTTATTTGAGATTAAAGAGATCATTGATGCAGCAGGGGCAAAAGTAGTAGAAGCCGATGTTCAGGCGATACCAAAGTTGCAAATCGATTGCAATGATGAGGCAAAGCAGGCCAATTTGGATCTTATTGAATGGCTTGAAGAAATCGATGATGTTGTTGAAGTCTTTCACAACATGAATATTTAATCAAAATTTGTAGAAAATAGAAGATTTGGAAAGAAGAGATCTATTAGAGTGAATAGATCTCTTCTTTTTTTAATTAAAAATCGGATTCAACCACTTTAGTCACAAATTGTGAGCATGCTTGCAGCTCATCTTTAGAGCAAGGTTTGTATTTATATAACGCTTGCCTATTTTCACCAGTGATTTGGATTGCCAAACGTTTGGTGTTCTCGCGTGATAAAAATGCTCTTGCTGAGTCAATAAAGCCTTTGTAATCGAGATCTTTAAGTGCATTGACAATCTTTAGATAGCGATCAAATTCACCCTTAAATTCATATGCATAGGTAAAATAGCGCGTAGATAGCTCTTGAAGATTGCGTGGAGGCTCCATGTATTGCACGATAAGAGCGTTTTTGATTTTTTCAAAAGATTCTTCCGTGATCTCTTCAGAAAGATTTTTTTGATACTCTTCTGCAAAAGCTTCAAAACGTATTACCAGCTCTTCTGGGGCATAAGTAGCTGACTGCGCTCCCATGCATAAAATTAGCTCATCTTGCATGTACGTTGGCCAGGCTCTAACGATGTATCCAAGCTGCTGCTTAGTGCGTAGTTGATTGAAGAAAGCATCTTGGAAAGCCCTTCCTAATATGAGCTGACAAGCACGTTTTTGGTAAGAATGAGAGCCTAATTGTAAAGCAATCAGTGCGGCGTTCCCTTGCATAGAAGAAGAAGCTGCAATTGCGAAAGGTCCTCCTGTTTCGGGGAGGATCAAAACGCTTTTTTGCAGATGCTCTTTTGTTCCAAAAGGCTTAGAGAAGAGCTCTTTTTTGCAGATCTTCCATAGCGATTTTGCATCCTCTTCACAAAGATTTCCCCCTGCAAACCCTTCTATGTAAATGCTATCAAAAAATTGTGCTTTAAAAGCTTTAAACTTTTCGAAATTGAGAGGTAAAAGTGTCTGATAAAGCTGAAACGAGGTAGCAGAACCGTTTTGCAATACATGAGACAGGGTCTCATTTGCTTGCGAAAATGCAATTTGTTTGGTTTTACTATCGTATTCTGAAAGTAGCTCATCTTTGATAAGAGAGAATGTTTTTTCTTCAAGCTCTGTATTTTTTATCTGATAAAATACATCGTTAACTAATGTATTGGCTTTTTGACTAAAGCCGCTAATTGAAAGCTGCAAACAAAAATCGCCACGCTCTAAAGAAGAGGCAATTCCTGCACGATTTGCATAGGAAAAAACATTCGATAGTTGCCTTTGATAACAAAGTGCTAACAAATCGGTCATCACTTCTGATTCAGGATCATCTTGAATAGCTTTACTTTTGATTGCCAAGTAAATTTCTGCTTTAGGTGCTAGATAGAAAGCATCGCTAAAGAAGTAGAGCTTGCCTAAAGAGTCATTTTCTAAAAGTACAGGCTCGATAGGAAAGCTATCGCTTTTTACCTTATTAACAAGTGCTACCTCATCAGGAAGGTAAGGATTTACAGAACAGATGGAGATTGATTCTGAAGAAGAAGGTGATCCCCAAGCGGCTAAACTATTTTTATCGATTTTGGCAATGCTATACTCTGTTCCATACCATTTTTCTTTGTTCGTAGGCTTCCAGCTCACTAGATCGCAAGGAACAGTAAAGAAAACAGCAGCTTTTGCAGGAATGAGTGTTTTGGCAAAGCTTTTTGTCTCTTCGTAAGAGTAAGATGTAGGGCTTACTTGCTTACGTGGAAAAGTGGAAAAGCTTTCATTGATCATTTGGTGTGCTGCATTAGAGACGAAATTGAACGCATTTGTTCTCGATTGGTATTCATATCTCAGTTCAGCCATTTTGGTCATTTCTTGAAAGATAAACTCAGGTACGCCATTTTTTTGGATTGTCGAAATGGCCTGATAACATCTTTTTATTACTTCTCCATAGTTGAGGGCTCCTTGCTTTGTTAGATCGCAAGAGATCTCAAAAAGACCGTTTTTGTCTCCTAGGTGTGAGTAAGAAGCGTCGATATTTTCAATCAATCCTTCATCTTTTAGGCATTGATACAGACTTGAGGGGGTTTTTTGATTTAAAGCATAGGCGATCAGTGTTGGAGTCTGTTTGTCTAGATCGGTTACATAGTCTGAGGACACGTCCCATATTAAGCTGATATTTCGTAGATCTCGCACAGGTTTTTGGTAGACAATATGCCCTTCGATCTCTCTAGAGAGAAGCTTTGTGTAGCTTAGTGGTTCTACTTTGGCATTACGTATTTCGGCGAAATATTCTTCTACCCATGAAGTTGCTTGATCTAGAGGATGCTTAGTATAAATGGTTAAATACATCCGATCAGCGCTATAGTGAGTAGAAAACCAGTTGACAAGCTCTTCGTGAGGAATGCGGCCTAATGTCTCAGCTGTTCCTGTTGAAAATTTTCTGTTGTCATGTTGAGGATTGCCTAGTGTTTTTAGGATCATCCACTGGCGATGGTTATCACTTTCAATATTTTTTGCATGCTCTTGATTGACAGCATTTAATTCTCTTTGCACGCCGTTTTTGCTAAAGAGGGGATTTTTGAAAAAGTCAGAAAATCTAGCAAGGCCACCTTCAAAGGCATCGTTTTGAACGCTAAACATGTAGACTGTTCTGTCGGTCCAGGTATAGGCGTTGACAAGACCTCCATGGGTGCCGCAGTACTGGAAAAGTTCATCTTCAGCCGGGTAGTTTTTTGTCCCAAGAAAAAGTAAATGCTCAGTAAAATGAGCCATTCCTTCATAATTATCAGGGTCATGCCATGCGCCGACGTTTACAGCTAATGCTGCTGCAGATTGATCAGCTCCTGGGTCAGAGACGATAAAAGCGGTAAGGCCGTTCTCGAGTTTGATCTTTGCAATCTTTCTTTCTGATAAAGATGGCGTTTTAATCATTAGATCGTTGAGATCTTCAATAGTTTTTGCGTGCATAAATGTTGATACTACAGTTAAAAATAGACAGCGTGTCCATTGCATAAAAATCACCTCTACTAATTGTCAATCAAGGTATAACTGTTCATAGAGATTCTTGACAAGCTGGCAAACGTATTTGGCCCCAAGAGTTTTTCTTTCTTCTTTATCTTGTGTACCAAACTCTGGAAAAGAAATTTCTTTTCCAAACGCAGCTCCAATAGCAGAGCGGTTGATTTTTCTTTTTTCACCTAATTCCACCTGTAAACCATCAGGAGGAGGCAATACGCCATGGGTGTTGAGAGCTAATGGGAAAAAATGGGTTTTTTGCTTAGATTTACTTCCTAATAGGCGGCAAAGTTGAATGCTTTGAGGATCGAATTCAGCGACCTGAAAAACGGCATTTTTGTCAGGACGATCTCTTCCTCCGCTTGGAGCTATGTAAATGCATGCGCCCCCTTGATCAAGTAATGATCCTAAGACCTGAATCGATTTTTTGTTGTGCTCTTGCATCTGCAAGCGGCGATCTTTATGAATGTCAAAATATTTCTTTGAGTA
>VGMA01000015.1 GCA_016866575.1 Chlamydiota bacterium | reverse complement strand
GATCCGAATCTGCTGCGAGCTGCATACAGTTTTGAAATCAATCCGCTTGCTACTATTCGCGTAAATAGGCACATATGTTTCAACGTCGGTTACATGTTCATGTATATGAAAAATATTGCTATGTCTGCTTATCAAATCAGCCCAAAAATCAAGAATTATTCGATTTGGTATGAAGGGGCATTACGCTTTCAGACGGTGACTATGGGACTATCGGCAACGTTTTAATGATCAATTTTGATTGAGTAAAGATGGGCCGGAGATAAGCGGAGGCATAAAGAGATATCCTTAAGGCTGCTACATTCCTGTCCTGACCTGATTCGAACGACTTTATCCATCCGGTTCCCCGGCGTCTTAATTATAGCATAGAAAAGTATTTCTTCAAGAATTTCCCTGTAGAAGTTGAAAGTTCCATAATTTCTTGCACTGTTCCTTTGCCTACAATTTTACCCCCATTTTCTCCAGCGCCCGGACCCATATCTATAATATAATCAGCGTTTGCGATCATTGTGAGATTATGTTCGATGAATAATACTGTGTGGCCTTGATCGACAATTTTATGGAAAATAGGCAGCAATCTATCAATATCTATATCATGTAGACCGCTAGAGGGTTCATCAAAAAGATAAAAAGTATGCTCTTTAGCCGGCTTGATTAACTCTTTTGCTAAGCGAAGCCTTGAAGCTTCACCTCCTGATAAAGAGACTGTTTCTCTACCAAGTTGTAAATACTCAAGTCCAAAAGAGCTCAAAATATCGATGATTTTGATCAGTTTGGAAATAGGGGGGAGCATCTCTTTGATTTCTTGTATCGTCAGACTAAATAGCTGACCTAAATGTTTGCCTTTATACTTCACTTCAAGGCTTAAAGGTCCTAACTTGTAACCTTTACAAGAAGGGCATGCTGTTTTTACAGAAGGGAGAAACTGTAAATCGATGCTAAGCGTTCCCATACCCCAGCATCTTTTGCACATCCCATATCGATGATTGAAGCTAAAGTGAGCGGGAGTTAAACCTCGTATTTTCGCTTCCGGTAAAGAGGCAAAGAACTGTCTTAAAGGAGTTAATAGATCGACGTAAGTAGAGATGTCAGAGCGTATTGTACCACCCACAGGGCTTTGATCTAAGGAGATGCATCGAATCTGGTTTTGTTTAAGGCTCTCTTCTAGTATGCCGTGAACCAATGTGGACTTGCCTGCCCCTGATACTCCTGTTACAGCAATTAAGCTATGCAGGGGAATATCAATATCGAGATTTTTTATGTTGTGTTTACTTTGATTTCTTATCGATAGATATTCGGAACAAACGCGCCGTTTTTTTGGCAAATAGGGGAGTTTTTTGCCACTTCTATAAAGTCCTGTGAGAGACTCTTTACGATTTTTTAGCTCTTCAAGAGATCCATGTGCAATGATTTCTCCGCCAAGATAGCCTCCTTGGGGTCCAAATTCAAAAATTGTATCAGCTATTTCTGCAGTCAATGGATTATGGTCGACAACCACTAAAGTATTGCCACGTTCTTTAAGTTTGATAAGAGCTTTGGCAAGTAAATGGTGATCTTCAGGATGAAGACCTGCACTTGGCTCATCTAATACATAAAGAGCTCCGGTCATTTTAGATGAAAGACTCGCTGCTAACCGCAATCTAGCGATCTCGCCGCCGCTAAGTGTTGGAGCCGATCTATGCAGGCTCAAATAAGAAAGGCCTAGATCGCAAATCCATTCTAAGCGGTCAATCATTTCATCAAAGACCTCTTCTAGCCCTTTTGTTTTGTGGAGAGTTTCTTGTTTGATCTCTTCTACAAAAGCTTTAAGTTTTTCTAAAGGCATCTGAGATGCTTGAGTAATAGAAGTCTCTTTGACAAGAACGGATCTTGCTAAAGGGTGAAGTCTTGTTCCTAAGCAGCTTGTGCATTCTGCTTTTGATAGAAAAGGGGAGATATAAAAGCGCATGTCACCAGAAGCATATTTTGCTAATAAAGCAAATACATGGTCTATTCCTTTCCAGCCATGCTTAGTTCCTTGAAAAAACCAATCTTTATCTTGTTTGCTGAGATCTTCGATAGGAATAGAAGGATCGATTTTTTGCAGTCTCAAAGCGGTAAGAAACCACTTTTCACTCTCTCTTGTGAAATGATCTTTGATTAAATACACAAACAGCTCATAGCAAGAAAGTTTTCCTATCGCCGGATCATCTCTTAAATGACAGCCATAACGGAAGCCAAGACCAAAGCACTCTGGACACATCCCTTCTTCAGTATTGAAGGAAAATGTTTGATAGGTGATGGAAGGATAACATGTCCCTGTTGAAGGGTCTGCGAATTTAAGGTTGAAAGAGATGTCCTGATCTTCTTTGGCAATAACCACGATTCCATTGCTAATTTTCGAAGCAGTCTCTACAGCATCATGAAGCCGTTTTCTATCGTTTTTATTGATTACAATACGATCGATAACAACAAAAAGAATGTTTTTTGCTTTAGGATTGAAGGGGATTTCTTGGTCTAATTCATAGTAAACACCATTTAAACGTATGCGCAAATATCCTTCAGGCACCTCATCAAGAGACTTTCCTTTCAATGGGGCTAAAATCTGAATTTTCATTTTTTCAGGTAGTTCAAGCAGCGCATCTGTTACATAGCTTGGATCAATTTTTTCTAATTTGTGACCGGTTTCAGGGGCAAAAGCCGTTCCTAGGCGTGCATAGACAATTCTCAAATAATCATAAATTTCAGAAATCGTACCAACAGTAGATCTAGGATTGCCTGCTTGTTTTTTTTGCTCTACTGCAATTGCTGCCATCAGTCCTTTGATATCATCTACTTTTGGCTTAGGCATAGGCTTTACAAGCTGTTTAGCATAGGTGCTTAAAGACTCTGTATACCTTCTTTGTCCCTCTGCATACAGTGTATCGAACGCAAGAGAGGTTTTTCCAGATCCAGAGGGACCTGCAAACAAAGAGATTTGGTAAAGGGGAATATCAACAAATAGGTTTTTGAGAGTGTTTTGCTTAGCCCCAAGAATTTTGATCATCGATTGATGAGAAAGATCTACAGATAATGGAGAAGATGAATAGTTTTGGGGTTGAAAAGATTTATTTAAATAAATTCCTGTGGGAGTTGGAAGTTTGGCTATTTGTTCAGGAGTACCTTCAGCGATAATTTCACCACCACTTGGACCTCCTTCAGGACCTAAATCGATAATCCAATCGACCGTTTTAATCAAATCGAGGTTATGTTCGATCACTACAACTGTATGCCCAATATTAACAAGATTTTGTAAAATTTCTGTCAAAAGCCGAATATCGTGAAAATGCAAACCTGTTGTAGGCTCATCAAGAATGTATAGAGTGTGTTGTTTAGGGGGTCTGATCAGTTCTTTTGCCAGTTTGATTCTTTGAGCTTCACCGCCAGACAGCGTTGTTGATGACTGACCTAATTTAATGTAGTCGAGACCTACTTGAAGAAGAAAATGGAGTTTTCTTTGTATTTCGGGAATCTGCTCAAAAAAATCATGAGCTTCTCTTACAGACATCTCTAGAATCTCATGGATGTTTTTCATTCTGTAGGTGACAGCTAATGTTTTTTCATCAAAGCGTTGGCCTTGGCAAGACTCACAAACTACCCACTCATCAGCTAGAAAATCCATATCCACTTTTTGCATGCCCATTCCCGAGCAGCTAGCGCATGAACCCTCTTTTACGTTAAAGCTAAAGCGTCCTGAAGTATAACCTTTGGCTTTGGCTTCAGGAAGAGATGCGAAAAGGTCGCGGATATTGTCAAATACTTTTATATAAGTTGCTGGATTTGAGCGAGGTGTTCTTCCTATAGGAGTTTGATCTATGCCGATTACTTTTCCTAATAATTCTGCACCTTGAATCGTTTTGTGCTTACCTACAAAAAGATCAGTTTTATTGAGTTTATTCGACAAAAGAGGGTAAAGAGTATCGTCGATCAAACTTGATTTGCCAGAACCTGAAACCCCAGTTATCGCAATAAAGAGCCCCAAGGGCAAGGAGAGGTTCACGTTTTTTAAGTTGTTGTGACTGGCTCCTTTCAATACGATTTTTTGATCACTCGGTTTTCTTCTTTTTTTGGGAATTGGTATCTTTTCTCTACCGCTTAAATAGGCCCCTGTAAGAGAGTTAGGGGATTTGCAAATATCTTCGATGGTTCCTTCAGCAACCACTTCACCACCCAATATGCCAGCTTTTGGGCCAATATCTACTACGTAATCGGCACTAGCTATTGTTTCTTCATCATGCTCAACTACGATTAGTGTATTTCCTAATTTTTGAAGCCTTTTAAGCGTTAATAAAAGCTTTTGGTTATCTCTTTGATGTAGACCGATAGAAGGCTCATCAAGAATGTAGGTCGCTCCTACTAGGCTGCTACCTAGATGGGAAGCTAAACGAACTCTTTGCGTCTCACCACCAGACAAAGAGGGAAGGGTACGATCCAAACTTAAATACTTAAGTCCCACTTCTTGTAAAAATGATAGACGAGAGGAAATTTCTTTAATAAGACCCTCGGCTATAATTGTTTCTAGCGGATCCAAAGAAAGTGTACTAAAAAAAGCAAATGCCTCTTCTACAGACAATTTGGTGATTTCATCGATCTTTTTTTGAGCAAGTTTGGCTGCGCTAGGATAGGGTTTTAAACGGCTAAAATCACAAACATCACAACCTAGTCCATGGCAACTTTCACACATTCCTTTCGGATGATTAAAAGAAAAATCTTCAGGTTCTAGAGGAGGATAAAAAAGCTTGGATTTTGGCGAATACGCATATTGTGAATAGAAAACTTCTTGATTTGTGTCGTGAGAAATAACACTCATAAGTCCTTCGCCTAGAGCAAGGGTTTGTTCAATTGCTTCAAGAAGACGGTTTTTTTCTAAAGGATCTGCAACTATTCGGTCCACCACAATTTCTACAGTGTGAGAAACGCCTTTATCAAGTTTTGGTAATTCATCGGCTAGATTGTAGATAGACCCATCAATACGAACTCTCAAAAAACCTTTTTTAGTAAGATCGGCAAGTTCCTCTTTGAATTCCCCTTTTTTTCCTTTAGCAAAAGAAGCTAAGAGTAAGATCCTTTGACCACTGAAGCTTTCCATGATTTGGTGAAAGATTTTTTCTGTAGATAAAGGAGAGAGTCTTTCCCCGCTTAAAGGGCAATGAGGTTCTGCAACTCTTGCAAATAAAACCCGAAGAAAATCGTAAATTTGTGTCATTGTGCCGACGGTCGATCTTGGATTTCTTCCCCCTGCTTTTTGCTCTATGGCAATAGTAGGGGATATGCCTGAAATAGAGCTCGCTTCGGGCTTAGCAAGAGGAGCTAGTCCTCTTTTGGCACTTGCAGGAAGAGATTCGATGTATCTTCTTTGCCCCTCTATAAATAGGGTGTCAAACGCTAATGATGATTTGCCTGAACCGGAAACGCCTGTAAATACAATAAATTGACCTGGAGTTAATTTTATATTAATACCTTTAAGATTGTGAACACAAACATTTTTACAAATTAATAAAGGAGATAAAGTCATTTATTAAGGCTTTCCTTTTTTTTGGAGCAATGCTAGAATTTAGCATATTTAATAAATTTTAACAAAATAAACTGATATGTTTGAGTCGCCTAATTGGTTACGCGCAGAAGATAGATCTTTTCATAGTCATATGTTTATAAAATTTGACGAAGAAGTAGATAATCAAAATTTAAATTTTTGCAGAACACTTGAGCCTTTATGCCGTGTACTATCCTTCAACAGGATTACCCAATTTCAAGCGCATGAGGGATCTTTTATTTCGCAAAGTGATGATTTTTCAACTTCATGGATCGAAATCGCAGCTAAAATCAGTTTGTGGGCTCTTGCTTGGATTCTTATCATTCCGGGCATCATCTTTATTAGTTTAAAGATATCTTATATAGATCGTGTAAAGCAGATAGTTTCTGAAACGCACATGAATAAATTATTTGAAGATCTTCAGAATTCAGATAATTCCGCTTTAATTAAAATGGATATTATAGCTGAAACGATTCGAGATAAAGATGATTTTGATCGAGTAATTATCCAAAATCAAGATCCATTTTCTTGTCAGACATTTGCCGAGCCGATTTTTACCCGCTTGCCAGACTGTGTTCTTGCAATTATTACTCCAGATGAATGGAAAGAACAAAATAGACAAACTATTCAATTTTTAATAGATCATTTTGGATTAGATCGTTCAGAAAGATTATTCAAAATGATGGGAATCGACATCCATTACCTACAGTATCATGGTTTGCCTTTAACAAAAGCAACGATTAGCAAATTTTTAGCTTTAACCGGTTTTGTGCATGTAGATGATATGAAAAGAGTTTTTGAGGATCTTCAAGCATGCAGCAAAAGATCTTCTGGGTATCTCCATTTGTCTTTTGAGAAAGTGCAAGAAATTGTACAAAACTTTACCCATGATGATTTTGACCACCTTTCAAAAGAAGATTATGACAGCATATGGAATGTAATGACTCCATTAAGAATGTCTACGATGTTCGTTGATAGATTTGGCAAAATCCAAGCAAGTCAGAATCGAGGCTGCGAAATCAATAGTATAATAGAAGCGATTTGGATTGAGCAAAACCATTTGCATGTCAATTGGGAAAAAATGACGCAAAGAGATTGTGACTACACATTAATGAAAAGTCTTGTTAGCTCGTTTACAGAAGAAAGCTCACCTTCGATTAAAGGAAAAGTCATCCGTCAAAAGAAAGGATATGGCTACTTAGAACCTATGGTTTCTGCCGTAGGATGCTACTGCGTTCCGATGAAAGCATTAAATCCATATGATAAAACGACAGGTGTAGGCACAAATAGTGAGGGGATGCAAAGACATTCAAGCTACGTTTCTAAGCTGCTATTTTTACCAACACAGGCATATGCTGATCAGCTAGCGCAAAAATGGCAATCAATTATGGGTCTTTTCCAGCCGGCCCTAGGTGAAAGAGGGGTGTTAGCAATTTGGCCACGCATAAAAAATATTGTTGAAAGAGATCCTGCTTTTAAACGATTTGATCTAATCGGGTATAGTCAAGGGGGAACACAGGCTTCAAAAGTTGCAGCTTTAGCTCTTCCTACAGGTAAAGTTCGAAAGTTGATCAAGATTTGTGCTCCTGCAGAAGATGAAGGAACTGCGCAGCTATTTAATAGATGTGCTTCGCAACTTAGACAAAATGGATCTATTCCAAATGATCAGTATGTTCTCAAAATAAGCAATATCTGGCAGCCCGATGATAGAACGCATCATGCAGAAGATAAAGAAATGACCTTTTATACCATAGAAGAGGATCAGCAAAGAGTCCAGGAGGGAAAAACTCCGCTGATCAAGCAAAAAATTCATTGGATGGATACTATTGATGATATTCAAGATGAAAAAATTCAGGCGCCTGAATCAGGTTTAAGTGTCTTCTTGCAAGCATTTTTTGCAGTCATTGGCCCTCATAGCGAAGATTTAACCTACGATGGTAGACAAAAATATAGCACTATCAGCACGGTTAATGAAAGAGATAGGGTTTTAAGGCAGATCAATAATGAGCACTATAGATGGGAATGGGTAAGAAAAGCGATGGGTTCTTGGTTTTATCCAACTCGTGAAAACTCATTTGCAAATCAAGCAGAAAATATTGTTGCGAGTTCATACAACGTCTGATACGATGACGTTTATATGCTTAAACGGCGCTTTCGCAAAACAAAAATTATTTGCACAATAGGCCCTTCTTGTAACCAAAGAGAGCAAATTCTTGCACTTGCCAAAGCTGGTATGGACGTAGCTCGTCTTAATTTCAGCCACGCAAGTCATGAAGAACATGCCAAGGTAATAGAGCATCTCAAATCTGTTCGAGAAGAGCTTGGTATCTCCTTGGCGATCATGCTCGATACCAAAGGCCCTGAAATTAGAACGCAAAATGTTCCTCCCGAAGGAATCAGCGTTCATCCCGGCTTACAAGTAACAATCTCCAAAAATAAAGCAAACGGCATCACAATCGATCCTGAACTCATGATCGATCATCTTCAATTAGGCGATGCTGTATTGATCGATGATGGTTACATTGAGTGCCATGTAGTAAAAAAAGAATTCGATAATGTAGTGCTAGAGGCGCAAAATTTTGGCGTTATCAAAAATAGAAAAGGGGTTAACGTTCCAGGTAGGCTTCTCCCTTTTCCTGAAATAACCGATAAAGATGCAGAAGATATCAAGTTTGGCTGTCAACATGATATAGATATCATTGCAGCTTCATTTATAAACACCCCTGAGCAGCTTTTAGCGATCAAAAAACTTTTGAGAGATCAAGGGTGTGGCGATATTCAAGTAATTGCAAAAATAGAAAGCCAAGCAGGGGTAGATCATTTTGATCAAATCCTTCAAAGTGCTGATGGTATAATGGTTGCTAGAGGAGACTTGGGAGTAGAGATGCCCATCACATCAGTCCCAAGAATCCAAAAAAAAATCATCAAAAAATGTTTAGAGCAAGCAAAGCCTGTAATCATCGCAACGCAAATGTTAGAATCGATGATCCATTGCTCTCGCCCAACAAGAGCTGAAGTTTCAGACGTTGCGAACGCTATCTATGATTCAGCATCAGCAGTAATGCTCTCAGCTGAAACAGCCGCAGGACGCTATCCTGTTTTGACCGTTAAAATGATGGATGAAATCATCAAAGATGCAGAAGCAGATACCGATAAAGATCTACACATCAAATCGTTAGGCTATACATATTACAATATTCCTAGCGCGTTAGCTGAAGCTGCTGTGACCACATCAAAACAAGCTAGTGCAAAAGCGATCATTGTTTTTTCTAAAAACGGCAATATGGCAAGGCTTATTTCAAGATCAAGGCCTTCATTGCCAATCATTGTTGTTACACCAAAAATCAAAACATTCCATCAAACAGCACTTTTATGGGGCGCTCATCCAGTTATAGAAAAATCTCTTGAAATCAAAGCGAATCTAGATTTTCTCAATTCATACCTCATTCAAAATGGATTTGCTGAATATGGAGATGTCGTAGTGATTACTTTAGGAGTGCCGTATGGCATTAGCCATACTACCAACACAATTAGCGTTGAAAGCATAGGAAACGTCGTTGCAAGGGGAGTTTCCGGACGAAGTAAACCTACTAGCAAGTTGATTTACGGAAAAAGAAGAATACTTTTAGAGAGTGAAATCAAGAACAAACAAAACTATTTTGATGAGATTTTAGTGTTAACAGAGCTTAGACGAGAAGATTGCCCTTATTTAGAAGGAGCCAAAGCGCTGATTTTGCAAAGTAGTCGTGAAGACTTTTTATCAGAAAGGATTGCTAGAGAGTATGCAGATAAGCATGATATGCCCTGCATTATCCGCGCCGATTCGGTGTGTCTACTTTTAGCAGATGAAGAATGGATCACCATATCAGAAGATCGTGGCCTTGTTTTTAGAGGCGATGCCGCTAAAGAAAAGGCCATGATCGAAAAAGTCTCGCTAGATTAAAGATTTTTAGCGATTTCAGAAGTAAAGCTTGCTACTGAGCCCAAAGCCTTTCCGGCTTGACCAAAAAAGCTCATTGCAGAACTTGCTATTTTTCCTGCTTGATTTACCCCATTAGCAACATGAGCTGCATTGCTTGCAACTCTATGAGCACTTCTGAGTGCAGGTTGAGCTTGTTTTCCAAGATGTTCTACGCCATGAAAAACTGTTGATGCGCTACTCGAAAATTCATGAGCTGCCTGATTGCCAAGATGCCTTGTTTCCTTCATCATACCGTTAGCATTAGGTAAAAGATCATCTGCATGATTTTTTACTCTGCCAAGAGATTGTTTAGCAGCCTGCGGTGTACTTTTAGCGATATTTTCGATTCCTTGACCTGTAGAATGGATAGCTTTTTGACCGCTATGGGCTAAATTTTTACCTGCATTTCCTATAGAGCTCATCATTTGATCATTAAATCCAATAGTGGATCTAGCCATACTATGACCATAAGAGTTTGGCCAGTAATATAAGAAATTTCCTCCTGGACTTGATGCAGCGTCACTCATAAGATAGTAACCAAAAAATTGATCAGACGCTCTATCACTTCGGCTGAGCCTTGCTCCATATTCATATTCATATGCAGCTCCTACCACTTGAAAGTAATTCATAAGAACATGACCTGTAAGACGAATAGAACAATAGGCAAGTGTAGAAAAAAGCGAAGGGTCATTTGAATTTCTAGCCATTTCTTGCGCTCTTGAGCGATCAACAAGAGTGCCTTCTTTCAAAACAGACTGCATTCTTGGAAAGAATTGATGAAGTTCAGGGTACTGATCAAAAAGCTCAGGGTAGATCGATGTAGTATGATATTTAATGCTACTTACGATCATCTCAATCCCTTCTTTTCTGTCTAATCGTTCGATAGCTTTTGCTAAGCGCCAATTTTTGATGTTAGGTTCTGAAGGTTGAGAAAAAATAGCATCCACTCGTTCTTGCAGCTCAAATGCCGCTAGCTTATGAGGAGTTGCTGAAAATTTAGCTCTTTGGACGATGTCTTGATATAAAGAGGATCTTCCTTCAGCAATCTTTTCTTTTTCTGAATTTGAACTGTAAAGAGCAATAAAATCTCTAGGCATGAGAAAAATGGAGGGGTTAAGAGCTAATAGGCGCTCTGCTTTGGGAAACATCTTTGTCAATTCCGGACAATTTTGGATCAAATTTTCGTTCAAATAAGAAGGGTTTTGAAGGATGAGCCTCTCTACTAATTCAGGATGGGCCCTAAGAGATCCCTTTAGATAGCCTATATGACTACAACTACCTTGAGATGTCTGGATAATAGCTTCCTCAACTAGCCTTATATCTTGATTTAGTCCTTTTGGGCTTTCAGTTGCCGCTACTTTAGAGTATTGGGCACTTTTTTGGCTAGGGGGGCAAGGAACTGCAGGATAGGCGCTTACAAAAGAATTGTTATACATTTCTACACCTTTTTTTAATTAATTTTAAATATTATATAAAATTTTAAAATTAATTTAAATATTTTTTATAAAATTTATTCAGATAGCTTGCAATAACGAATAATAAAACGTGATATTCAATAATATTTATATAAGAAAAAGTCTTTTCTCTTCTTGAAGCTCGATATAAAGGCTCCATCAAGTAATACCAAGTTCTCATGACAGCAATAGGATTGTATTTAAAAACAGGATAGCTACCGACTTTCAAGCGGTTTAAAAATTTTATAATTATTTTTTTGCTTAGTTTGTGCTAAACAAAGAATCAAAACAATTTTTTAATCTATATGCAAGGACGCTTTAATAAAAATAAAAGTATTATTATTATAATAATTAAGTTAATTTTTAATAATTAAAATAAAAAGAGGCTTTATGAGTTCTAATACTATTCGTTCTTCTTATTTGAGCACGCCGCTAAATCCTGCAGTGCGTCAAGTTCCAGGTGTGCCCAATTCTAGGGCACATTCTGTCAGAACAGCTACTGAATTAGCTCAAAGAAGAATTCAGGATGATTTAAAGTTTAAATAAGCGAAAGATGCTTTTTTTAGTGCAATAGGTGGTGAAAACGTTCAAGATGCTAAGAAAGCTTTCCGTAAAGCGATCAGTCTAGATCCCAAAAGAAGTGATTTTTATCACAAATTTATAGGTTTTGCTACAAAGTGGGGTGATTTTTCTTCAGCAAAAATGGCTTACGACTTTGCTGAAAGAAATCATGCAAGCTGCGATGAATGCCATTATAAATATTTTTTTATAGCTGTTAAAGAGGGAAATTTCGAGGAAGCTACAAGAGCTTATAATGAGTTAAAGGACTCGCGAAGCTTTCAAACAACAAATATACCTAATGCTGTTATAGGAAAATATATAGAGATAGCAGCAAAATCAGGCGATCTTGATACCGCAATAACAGTATATCAGGCCGCTATAGATAACGGATCTTTAGATGAAGTAATGCAAGGTATTATGATAACAGCTTTGATAAATCATCGCTGCTATGAAGAAGCTCAGGAAATATTCGGTAGAGCCCCTGCTTTTAAAGTGTCAGAAACAGGGCGTGAGTTAGAAGAGCTTGGATATGATTTTCATGGATACTCTCACGGAGAGGGTGTATGTGCTATTAGATCCTTGCTAACACTCAATCCTGAGCAAACAAGAATTAGAGTTATGACAGGACAAGGAAATCATTCTAGACATCACCCGTTATTTGAATTTCAAAGATATATACAAAACTACGTAATTTCGGAAATGCCGGGTTGGAGTTGTCGCCAACCATTGCGAGGAAATCCAGGGGTATATGAAATAAAACTAGACGTATAATAATATAAAAATAAACGCATTAATTTATTTGATTAATGCGTTTATTTTATTAAAAATTATTTAATAAAAAAATAAGATCTATCGCTTGTCTATTATTCTTGCTGGAAAAATTTATATCCAGATGACCTCCATAATCCTCAAATAGTTAAAAAATGCAATTTTCCTTCAAATAAGAGGGGTTTTGAATGATCAATTTTTCTACCAATTGAGGGTAGGCTCTTAAAGATCCTTTTAGATAGTCTATTTGACTAAGGCTGCCTTGAGAAGTAAGAATATTGCCTCTTCTGCTATTTTTATATCTTGTTGAGACAGTCTTGGCTCTTTATTCTCAGTGACCTTAGAAAATACCGCGTTTTTTTTCATAAGAAGTACAAGGAAATGCAGAATAAGAACTTAATTAACAAATATAATATATTGAAACAGCAGTTAAATTAACATAACAGAAAAATATTATTTTTAAAATTACAAGGGATTTGCATCTCCATATTCTTGGGCGTTACGCCTGATTGAAAACGTGAAATGGACTGGTCGAATTCAGGTGTCATTAATTTGTTTTTTATTTGATTCTAAAAACAGCGTATTTTTTTAAACTTTATGCTTTGTTGATTTTTATTTAATTTTACCTATAATACACAGGCTAAATTATTAAAAAAATTGAGTTTTGTTGCATGAGTATTAAGACGTTTGAAAAAAATCATAGCATGAATAGTGTGCAGTATTACCAAACTTGTGCACCGATGCCAACCGCTCCAGTGATGAACGCACCCTATAGTTACATACCTACAGCGCCAGTTCCTGTAACTAGCGTGCCACTTATGTTTATGCCTATGCCAACCGCTCCAGTGATGAACGCACCCTATAGTTACATACCTACAGCGCCAGTTCCTGTAACTAGCGTGCCACTTATGTTTATGCCTATGCCAACCGCTCCAGTGATGAACGCACCGCATAATTACATGCCAATCCTAGTGCCCGTTTTAAATAATGCACCGTATATTTTTACAGCTACACCTATGGCAAGAGAGAATGTAGCTTTTCAAAGCCATATGCCTATGCCCACTGAAAATATAAAGTCCTCTAGATTTGAGGCCAATATTGAATCAAGGATAGCTGTTGATAGATTTCAACAAGCACCTTTTTCACAAAACGCAAAAAAAAATCTAAAAAGTATTTGTCAAAACATCAAAAATGCTGGCGACCAAAAAAATCCAAGATTGGCCTGGGATCTTTACACTCAAGGAAAACAGATATCTTCAAACGACATTTACTTACACACTTCCTATATAAAAGCAGCAGGTCAAATAGGAGACGTAGAAGGAGCCAAAAATGCATATGAAGAGGCCAAAAAAATCAATTATCGGGATAGTTTTATCCATAATGCTTACATAAAATCAGCGGGTCAGTTAGGAGATTTAGAAGGAGCTAAAAGGGCATATAACGCTGCTCTTGAGATAAATGATAGAGATATTATTACATATGGCTCTTACATAGTAGCTGCTGGACAATTAGGTGATCTAGAGGGAGCAAAAAGCGCCTATGAAGCTGCTAAAAGTATCAATCTAGAAAATATCATCATACATACAGCGTATATCAAAGCTGCAATTCAAATAGGGGATAAAGAAGGGGCTAGAAGTGCATATGAAATCGCTCTAACAATAGACAATAAAAATATTTTCACACACAGCGCTTACATTATAGCTGCTGGTCGTTTAGGGGATAAAGAGGGTGCTAGAAAAGCTTATGAAATAGCTAAGGCAGTAGACCCTAGAAATATTTCTATTCATGGCGCCTATATAGTAGCTGCAGGTCAATTAGGGGATAAAGAAGGTTGTAAAGCTGCATATGAATTGAATCAATTGATCGATCGTCAAGATATTTTAGCACATGGTTCATACATAGTTGCCGCAGCTCAATTTGGGGACTTACCAGGCGCAAAAAGAGCATACACGTTGGCTCAAAAAATCGATGCTAGCAATATGATTGTGCATAATTCATTTATTGTTACGGCCGGCCAATTGGGAGATTTAGAAGGAGCTAAAAGGGCTTATGAGGCTGCTAAAAGAATCCACCCCAGAAATATCATTTCACATAACGCGTATATTTCAGCCGCAGCTCATCTTGGAGATGTGGAGGGGGTTAAAAGGGCCTATGAAGCTGCTAAAAGCATAAATCCTCGAGATATCATTTCACACAACGCATATATTTCAGCCGCAGCTTATCTAAAAGATCTCGAAGGTGCTAAAAGAGCTTATGAAGCTGCTAAAGAAATTGATTCTAAAGATATGATTTCACATAGATCATACATAAGCACAGCAAGTCGATTAGGAGATGTAGAAGGGGCAAAAAGTGCCTATGAAGCTGCTAAAAATATAGATGCAACGCATTTTATGACGCATGTCGTATACATGCTTGCAGCAGGTAAAATAGGGGACAAAGAGGGAGCAAAAAGCGCCTATGAAGCTGCTAAAAGCATAGAGCCAGGCAATCTTGCTGCATATAATTCGTACATAATAGCTGCAGCTCAATTAGAGGATCTAGAAGAAGCTAAAAATGCATATGAAGCAGCTCAAGCGGTTGATAATCAAGAAAGCATTGCTCATTATTCGATTGTTCAAGTTTTAGTCGATATGGGCTTGTACTCTGAAGCGATGCAAATATTTAATAATTCGATCGCTTTTCCAAAATACGAAGTGAAAAAATCAGCCTATGATCTACATAAATACTCACATGGAGTTGGAGTTTGCACACTTTTAAAATTAAGAGAAGTTTATCCTGATCAAAAATCTTTTACATTCATTATCGGAAACGGATTGCATTCTAACAAACCTGATTTTTATGAGTTTCAAGACTACTTTAGAGATTTTGTGGCTAAGGAAATGCCTGGCTGGATATGTGAAAGAGACCGGTATGATTTTGGCGTTATCCACGTGTTATGTTTTTAAAAAAAATTAATACATTCACAATAATAAAAATTATAATTTTTAAATAGGTTATTTTCATGAGTTTAAGCATATTAGAAATGAATTATGGCATGAATAAGTTAGAGTATTATGAAATAAATCAAAACAGACCATTACCCTCAGCGCCGAATAGTTACATGCCTGTAGAGCAGTCTACTTTGATCAATGATCCAAATATTTATTTAGCAATGCAAACAGCTTCTTGGAAGAATATGCCATATAGTTACATACCTACACCACCGGCTGCACTAGCTAGTTTGCCACATACTTTTGCCCCAATGCCAATAGCTCCAGCAACAAACTTTCTGTACAATTACATACCGATGTTAGTGCCTACCGCAACTATTGCACCGTATAGTTTTGTCCCTATGCCAATAGCACAAGATAGTGTAGCGTTTCAAAGTCATATTTATACGTCTAATGAAAACACAAAGTCCCCTAGATTTTTTGCTAATACTGCGCCAAAGAAAGATCATAACCGATCCCAAGAAAGCTCATCTTTAAAAAAGTATAGAGAGGCTTTAAAAAGTATTTGTAATGAGATCAAAAATGCTGGTAATCGAAATCAATCAAAATTGGCATGGGATCTTTATGCTCAAGCTAAACAGATATACCCAGAAGATATTTATTTACACACTGCCTATATCATAGCAGCAGGTAAAATAGGGGATAAAGAAGGAGCTGTAAGTGCATATGAAACGGCCAAAAAAATCAATTATCGAGATAGTTTTATCCATACTACTTATATCAAAGCGGCAGGTCAGTTAGGAGATTTAGAAGGAGCTAAAAGGGCCTATAACGCAGCTGTAGCGATAAATGACAAAGATATCATTGCACATTGTTCTTACATTGTAGCAGCTGGTCAATTAAAAGATAAAAAAGGTGCTAAAAAAGCTTATGAAGCAGCAAAAAGTATAGAGCCAGGAAATATCATACCGCACACTTCTTATATCAAAGCAGCAGCTCAACTTGGTGATTTTGATGGGGCTAGACGTGCATATCAAATAGCTCAACAAATAGATAGTACGAATGTGTTTATGAATTGCTCGTATTTAACAATAGCTGGTCGTTTAGGCGATAAAGAAGAAGCAAAGATAGCTTATGAAAGAGCCAAGCGAGCAGACCCTAGAAATTGTGCAGTT
Source organism: Chlamydiota bacterium (assembly GCA_016866575.1). Classification (GTDB taxonomy): domain Bacteria; phylum Chlamydiota; class Chlamydiia; order Chlamydiales; family VGMA01; genus VGMA01. The sequence continues at coordinate 1,075 of VGMA01000015.1, read as the reverse complement.
CATGGTGCGTACATAGAAACAGCAGCTCAACTAGGAGACAAAGAAGGGGCCATCAGTGCGTATGAAATGAATCTATCCATGAATCCTAGAGATATTTTAGCGCATAGAGCCTATATAGCTGCCGCAGCTTTTTTTGAAGACTTGGCAGGTGCAAGAAAAGCGTATGATATGGCTAAAAAAATCGATCCTAGCTGTATAATTGTGCATAATATATTTATTGTAACATCTGGTGAGTTAAGGGATTTAGAGGGAGCTAAAAGCGCTTATGAAGCTGCTAAAAGAATCAATCCAAATGATATTTATTCGCACAACTCATACATTACAGCAGCAGCTAAATTTGGGGATTTAGAGGGAGCTAAAAGTGCGTATGAGGCTGCTCTACGAATAGATCCTAAAGACATGATTTCCCATAATTCCTATGTGTTAACAGCTGGTCAGTTAAGAGATCCAGAGGGCGCTAGAAGAGCGTATGAACTAGGTAAAGAAGTAGATTATAGGGATCTAGTTTTGCACAATTCATACCTAATAGCATCGGGTCAATTAGAAGATTTAGCAGAAGCTAAATGCGCATATGAAACAGTTCAAGCGATAAATCCTTTGGACGCTATTTCTCATCATTCGATGGTTAAAATTTTGGTAGATATGGGTTTAAACGCTGAAGCTATGGAAATATTCAATAATTCGATCGATTTTCCAAAATATGACGAGATCAGATCAGCTTATAATCTACATAAATATTCTTATGGAGCTGGTGTTTGCGCTCTTTTAAAATTAAGAGAGCTGTATCCCGAACACAAATCTTTCACATTTATTACCGGAAAAGGGCTGCATCCTGACAATCCTAAGTTTTATGAGTTCCAAAATTATTTTATTGATTTTGTTGCTAAACAGATGCCTGGTTGGAGCTGTGCAAAGAATAACCCTAATCTTGGTCTTATTACAATTTTTCAGGACTAGTTTTAGCTAGAATTTATTAAACACACCTTTTAATCAAAAAGGTGTGTTTGTTTAAAAATAAAAAATAGGGGTTTTTGATGAGCTTTGATCCAATAGGTAAACTTTCATATGCAAATGC
>VGMA01000014.1 GCA_016866575.1 Chlamydiota bacterium | reverse complement strand
AGGAAATATCAAAGAGTCTTACGGATCTTGGAATAAGGCTATAAAATAAACGGCTGTTTTGAGAAGATCAAGCTATCAACTAGGTAGGTATCTATGCACATTACTCAAGAAATGTTAGAGCGTTTTCGTTTCTATTTTCAAGAATCTGCTCCATTAAAAATATCGCAAAGCGCCTTCTTGCACACAAAAATTACCGACACTGCGATGAATTGGGATAGATTTGCTAATACTCAACACTATTTTTCCAAAGTCATTTCTCATGAAATGAAGATCACCAATCAAAAACAAAGTGGTAGATGTTGGCTTTTTGCAGCTTGCAACATGCTTAGAATACTCATAGGGAGAAAATACAATATCGACCAGTTCGAGCTTTCTACAAATCATCTAATGTTTTTTGACAAGCTCGAGAAAATCAATTTTTTTCTAGAAAACATTATTAAAACAGCTGATGAACCTTACGATTCAAGAAATGTGATGTTTCTTTTACATTCTCCCATAGGAGATGGCGGACAGTGGCACATGTTTGTTAATCTTGTAAAAAAGTATGGACTCATGCCTAAAAGCGCCATGCCTGACACCTTCCAAAGTCAAAACACGGTAACGATGAATCATCTTTTACTGAAAAAAATTAGAGAATTTGCGATGACTTTGCGTAAATGTAAAAGAGAAAACCGTCCTACATCTGAAATAGCTGACATCAAAGCAGAGATGCTAAAAACCGTTCATGCTATGCTTGAATCCTTTTTAGGGACACCTCCTCAAGAATTCGATTGGGAATTTTATGATAAAAATGGAAAATTTCACTCTTTTAAAAAGATCTCTCCCCACGAATTTGTTGAAAAACATGTTCCTGTTAATCTTTCTGATTATGTCTGTTTGATCAATTGTCCTATGCAAGACACTCCCTATCATCAAACATTTACAGTAGAATTTTTAGGCAACGTGGTAGAGGGAAGTATTGTTAGATACGTAAATTTACCAATGGATATGTTGAAGCGCTTGACACTCGCCTCTTTGCAAAAAGATGAGCCGGTGTGGTTTGGCTGTGATGTGGGTCAATCATTTCATAGAGATCAAGGAATCATGGATCTAAAGTTGTATCAGTTTGAAACTATGCTGCAAACAAAATTCCCTTTAACCAAACAGCAAAGACTTGAGCATGGAGAGTCAAAAATGACCCATGCAATGCTTTTAAACGGTGTGGATATTGTAGATAATCACCCCACTAAATGGCGTGTAGAAAATAGCTGGGGAAAAGATTACGGCAAAGATGGATTTTTTGTTATGACAGACGCATGGTTTGATGAGTATGTCTACGAAGTTGCTATCCACAAGCGTTTTTTAGACAAAGCTATTATCGAACTAGAAAAACAAAGCCCTATTACTCTTGCTCCATGGCATCCTATGGGCGCTTTAGCCTAATTTCACATCAATTCCTTGTGTGTTTTAAGCACACAAGGAGTTAAATCTAATTCTCAATGTGGTCTAATTAAGATAAAGTGATCTTCTCTTTTATTCGAAGGTAGATAAAAAAGCTTCTGATTTTCTTCCTCATAGCGATATGATCCATCAGAGACCTTAACAACAATACCTTTTGGATAATGAAGTTTAGGAATAAAAATTTCTAGCTCGCCTTGTGCGTTTGAATCAGATGTAAAGCTGAATGCAAATACTGCTTTTTTGATATCAAAAGACATCGATTTAGGTGTGCCAGGTGTATAGACTGCATAAGGTCTAATAAGAGCATGTTTAGCTCTAGCTCCATAATATGGACCATTTCTATCCCCAGCCTGATCACTGCTAAAAATAGAAAAATCTTCAGCATTCCAATGATCACCCTTTTCATGATTGTGGCGCGGATAGTAATTCCATATCGTGCAGGAAAGTAGATTATCTTCAATTGCTTGAAAAGAGCGGTTCAAAGCCTGTATTTGTTTAGAATAATTTCCAGTTTTATATGCTTTTTTTTCATACATATCAAAAGCTATGCCAAACTCTGTGATCATCGTAGGGATCTTTCCTATGCGATCACCAGCTAAGGACTTAAGACGCTCAATTTGAGAAAAGAAAAAATGGCGCATTTTGGGAGGTAAAGCAATAATGAATTGCTTAGTCAACATATCCACACCTAAAAATGGATTGAATCTTTTCAAAGCTAAGACATATGCATCGTACCAGTGAGTAGAAAACACAATATTCATAGGATCTTGCACACCCCAAGTAGGTGGCTTATGATACATTTCATTTTCTACAAAAATAATCGCATCTTTTTTTATAGATCGCACCTCTTCAGCAATATATCGTACAAAAGGACGATAAAAATCATCTGTAAATTGAACGCGCCTATTCTTGTAATAAAGAAAATAGTCAGGAATCAAAAGCTCTGGATCACCGTTTTTGTTGTAATGCCAAACGCCATGTTCTTTCCAAATACAATCTTTTTTCCACGCTTTTTTCCCTTTAGGATCAAATTTATGTAAACCCGCACTTTTTAATCCAAAAGCTGTTTTCTTCCACTTTTCTACATATTGAACTTCACCTACGCCTAACAGCATGCTTTGAAATGCCGTAGGACAATCTCCTAAAGAGAAAAAACCTTCGTAATTTCTTAAATCTTTCCATTCTATATATCCCCTTAAAGGCTCATTCATCACTTCATAGCCTATTACATTCGATAGCCTGCTGAGCCTTTTAGCAACTTGCTTCATCGAATTCGCATAATGTCTTTGCAAATACGACTGGATATTTTCGTTATCGATCATAAGCTTAGGAGCAAAAATACTTCCTCCAAAAAAGAGGGTAAACATCGTTGCAGCGCCTAATTTGAAGGCATTTGTGGGCCATATAAGATGATCGTGGTGTAAGTTTTTTGGAAAACTAACAGCGCCTGTAGCCGCTAAAAGCGAGGTATCAAAACCTGCAAGCTCTAATGTCCAAAGAGGAGCGCCGCACCCGCCTGTAAAACGGCTCCATACATCTTGATGAAAATCGATAAAAACAAATAAATCATGCCTTCCTGCACATTCGATCACTTGCTCCAAATAATCGAGAAAATCTGTGTCATACAATCCGGGGCCTAAATGTTCTACAGCTTCCCAAGTAACTGTATAGCGCAAACAATTAAACCCCCAATAGCGCAAGCGTTCAAAATGGTCATCTACTTCATCTAGTTCAAAGGGATTACCAGTAAATGAGATATTAGGGATCGTTTCATCAGGAGTCTTGCACAAGATGTTGGATCCACGTAAAAGCATTTTTCGCTTTTTTTCATCTGTGAACCACTCACCACTGATCAATACATCATGCATAGAATCCCTTTCTTAAACGTTTGGGCATACGAATTAGTAAAAGAAAGTAAAAAGGTAGTAAGGATCAAATATGCTCTCATATCGATCCTATAATACATTTTTTAGTTGTTGAATAGAAAAAAGTAGGCCCCTAAGGTAAGGGCAACCTTAAGAGCCTGCTGGAAAAATCCTTATTAATTATAATAAAACGAAGAATATAGATCAAAAATAATTACACTAAAATAATTAATTAGTTCTTTTTAATAAAATTAATTTGAATGCTTTCTTTTACATACTCTTCTACGAAGCAGCGAAGCCTTTCCTTAGAGACCGAGGGATTGGGGACTTTAAGGTTTCTAATGTTTTGGAATTGATGAAATTTTTCAGTAAAAACTTTTTTTACTTGAAAAAGGTGAATTTCCTGGCTTTCTAAACAATTGCAAGCGCTCAGCGTACCCTCAAAATTGCATACATTGCTTGAATCTATTTTTGAAAAGCTTGTAATTGCATTTTTTAGCACCTCTGGTGAGGGCGGCTGCAACACAAAATAGTGCTGAAGAGCAAAAATACGAAACGCTTTTAAAGGCAAAAGCTTTTGATCTAATTGTAGAGACGTACTTTCATTAAAAACTTTTAAAATTTTTTCTTTACTTTCTTCCATATATAAAGAAATTTAACAGGATCTTAATAATAAAACAACAGATTTACAAAATAATATTTTGACTATTATACTGAGGGTTTTAACGGAGGAATTTATGCACAACGTAACCCTTAAAGGGCAAAAAATCACTTTAGCTCATGGCTTTCCTAAACCAGGTGATACTATCGAAGAATTTGAACTAGTTGACCATGAGCTTCATGATAAAACTCTTTCTAGCTTTGCAAATAAGAAAAAGCTCATAGCTACGGTACCAAGTCTTGATACACCTGTTTGCTCCTTGGAAACCAAAAAATTGCAAGAATTCGCAAAAGCACATTCCGAGTACCACATTATTGTCATTTCAGCAGACCTTCCGTTTGCTCAAAAGCGCTTTTGCTTTGAACATCACATCGCGAATCTCACTATTCTTTCTTGCATGAGAAACCATAGCTTTGGAAAACATTATGGCGTTTTGATTGAAAGCGGTCCTCTAAAGGGGCTGCTAGCAAGATCTGTTATCATAGCCGATGAAAATGATCGTGTTGTTTATAGTGAGCTTGTTTCAGAGATCACAGAAGAGCCTAATTACGAAAAAGCTTTTAAAGCTATTAATGGCTAGTGATTTACATATAAAACTCCCCTTTTCTTGACTAAAAAAACCTCAAAAAAGCAGGTTAATAGAAAAGGGGTGTTTTTATGGACTCATCAAGAATTCGTAAATCAGAGCAAACAACTCATGTAGCTCATTCCAGTAACGCTGAAAAAAAGCCAAAAGATCCAATGCTAATGAAACAAGCCTCAGGAGTTTGTGACTGGGCTAAAAATAATTTTCCTATGTCTATGGATGTGCCTGGAAGAATAGAAGAGGTTCAGTGGCTTAAATCACTCGGCCGCAAATAAATCAGGATAGTTCGGGAACCACATCGCACTTTCTATACAGCTTTCTAAATTTTCTATATGTTCTTGTGCGATTCCCCTCTCTATTGCATCTTTGGCTATAGCATAAGCCATAGTTCTTGTTACAGCTCTTAGCTGACTAAAGGGAGGAAATAACTCATCTTTAGCTTGTGAGCTTAAAACTTGAGCTGCAATTAAGAAAGATTCCTTCGGTATCTCTTTCATTCTTACTGCCGAAGCAGCAAGTCCTATAGCCGGAAATACTAGCACATTATTGCACTGCGCTATGTTTTCAAACGGACTTCCTGTAGCTATAATCGCTTTGTTGTCTGTCCATTTTAAAAGATCTTTAGGATCTGCTTCTGCTTTTTCCGTAGGATTGGAAAGAGGGAAAATAATCGGCTTTTTTGTATATTTGAGCATCCTTTTTACGATGGATTTAGTGAACGACCCTTTATTTGTAGAAACGCCAATCAGCGTTGTAATAGGATACTCTCTTACTACATCCTCTAAAGACATAAAGCTCTCTTTACCCTCTTTGACAAAAGGCTTTAATTCATCAGTAAGCCTAGAATAAGAGTTTTGTACTAAACCTTCGGTATCTACAAAGAAGATATTTTCATACATTTGCTCTCTACTTAGCCCTTTAGATACAGCATAATCCACAAGTAATTCAGCGATTCCAAGACCTGCGGAACCGGCACCTAAAATGCAAATTTTTTCGTTGTAAAAATCTCTTTCAGCCATTCTCAATCCACTCAAAAGTGCTGCTAGAGAGACTGTTGCAGTACCTTGGATATCGTCATTGAATGAACAAAGAGTTTTTTGGTAGCGATGGTAGAGTTTATATGCATGCTCTCTTGGAAAATCTTCCCACTGCAAAAGAGCGTTAGGGCAGTGTTTTTTTATTGAGTGCACGACTTGATCTACAAACTGGTCATACTCTTCACCACTGATTCTTTGATGCCGAACACCTAAGTAAAGAGGATCTTTTAGAAGCATATCATTGTTTGTCCCCACATCAAGTAATATTGGAAGAACGCGATAAGGTGAAATACCGCCAAAAAGGGTATAAAGGGCAAGCTTCCCTACACAAATAGCCATTCCCCCTACACCCATGTCTCCAAGCCCTAAAATCCTTCCACCATCTGTAATCACAATCACGTCGACATTTTTGCCGTCGACTTGTGAAAACAATTGATCAAGTGAATGACGAAGATCATGGGAGATATAAAGTCCGCGACTTTGGTAGTAGTGCAAGGAATAATCAACACTCGCTTCCCCTACTGTTGGAGTGTAAATAAAGGGAAGCATCTCATCGATGTGCTCAATCACCAAACGATAAAACAAAATCTCGTTTCTATTTTGCAATGAAGAGAGGAATTGGTATTTATCAATATTTCTCAATTTAGAAGAGAAATTTTGATAACGGCGCTTAACTTGTTCTTCTATATCAGAAATATGGTGTGGTAAAAGCCCTTGAAGATGAAACGTTTCTCTTTCTTGCAAAGAAAATGCAGTCCCTTTATTCAGTAGAGGAGATCTCAATAAATCCATTCCTCTTAGCGGTGTAAAAACCTTCTTCATTATCCTCCGAGATTCTTTATCAAATCCAAACCTGATAGAGTTTTTGCCTCTGTTGCTTGATCTAAGCGATCTTGCATAATCATTTTTTCTTGATGAGAACGAATTACCCCTACAAAGCTCGTCCCCTTCGCCTTAAAAAAGTCCCTTTTCTCTTCAAAACAGTTTATCAATCTTTCTAATGAATCAATCACATCATTTTCATGTTTGCAAGCAGTCGCAAAAAAAATAAGCGAAGTCGATACTTCTTGAAGAGCTTTAGCTAAAGTCTGATTTAACGCTGTAATCCTTTCTCGGTATTCTGATTTAGCCACATGATAATACGCTGTAAGCTTCCAGCGCTCATAAATATTGTATTGAATGTTGTAGCCTAGAGCATAGAGTAAAGAAGCGGCTGAAAGGGTTTGCGAAATTTGTCTTGCTGCTTGATCTAAAGTAAAAGAGAGTCTAAACGTAGGATATTGATTTGCCCAAGCGATGCCAAATGCAGAAACAGCCTCATCTACTTTTTTTTCAGCTTCCAAAACATCTGCCCGATTTTTAAGTAGATCGATAGGAGCTCCGGCATAGATCGTATCTTTGATCATAGGGATTGTGAAGTCGATGCCAAGCATTTCTTCAAGTTGACTCATCTCAGTTTGTCCAACTAATGTAGCAAGCTCAAATTTAGCGACGTCAAAATCTCTTTGCATTTGATTGAGCTGCATCTCCGCATTTGCATAATACGAAGTTGCTAAACTCCAATCTTCTTTGCGATCTAGACCTGCTTGTATTCTTGACTCTAAGATGATCAGATAATTAGAAAGGTCATAGATGTATTCTTCAAGTAAGTGTTTTCTTGTCTGTAAACTTCTTATCTTCGTATACAACATAGAAAGATCGCAACGAAGATTTCTATATAGGCCAAAAAGCTTTTTCTCTTCAGCGGCCATATCGTTTAAAGCTTTTTGTCTAAAATACTTGTCTTTACCAAATAGATCGATGGCTATTTGTGTATCAAAAATTCTTAACTGATTTTTTTCATTCAGCAGCGTTTCAGCTGGAATGATTAAACTGGTCATGTTTGAAAAAAATCCGATGTCTCGAAAAAAAACACTTCCAGGAGCATTTTCGCGTATATCAAAAGCAACTTCTATGCCCCCTATCGAAGTATCTAGAGCTTCAAGTGTAATGCCGTATTTCAAACCTTTTTGTCGAAATTTCTCTTTTTCAATCCTGATTTCATAATTATGGATCAGGGCGTAGGCATATAACTCACTAAGATTTTGATCCATAAAGTCGCTCCACCACGTGTCTGAATCGACTCGCTCCCCAGGAAGACTTTCTACGTAATAATTTGAAGGCAATGTTGGAGTATAAAAATTATCAACGTCATTAGGCAAACAGCTAATCATAAGAAAAGCAGTCAGCCCAAACAAAAGAAAACTTTTAACATACCGCAATATCTGCACTTTTATTATCTCATATGACTAAATTGGTAATCTAGCAAAGCCTTTTCAGAGGCTTCGATATATACATCCAATGTTTCATCCAAATACACGGGATTTTTTTGCTTGTCAAATGAGAATATCAATTCAAGATATTCCCCTTCGGCAAAACAAGGATTTACCCCCACATATTCAAGTAAAAATTGGATTTTTGGATTGGCTTTATGCAAAGCAACAGCTCTCATCTTAGGCGATGGATTGACCATCCACGCATCTTTTTTATCTATGTATACTTTAAGATGTAAAGGATCATCTGATCCCATATAAATAGCAGCTGTTTGAGAGCTATTATAAAATTCCCCTGGATGGATATTTACAGCAAAGATTCTTCCATCAATAGGCGCTTTGATTTTGCAATCTTCTATCTGTTTTTCAATAGTTCTACAGTTAGCAAGTCTTTCTTCAATTAAAGCTTTACCCAGCTTTTGCTCTTGATCAGAGGGACCTGATTTCATTTTTTCGAATTCAACGAGTATTTTTTCTAAATGCGCATTTGTGTTATTGACCAGGGAAGCTTTCTGAAAAAGTTCACTGTTGCTTATGGCATTTTTTTCATACAACCCAAGTAAAATTTCATGTTCTTTTTGGTGAATTTCATGCGCTTTTTTTACCTGCTCTATCTCTTTTTGTTTCAATACAAGATCAAAAGTATTTGCCCCTTGCTGCATGATTTCTAATTTAGCAAGAGTTGTTTGCATTTCCGATTTTTTTTCTTGAAGCTGACAGATAAGCAAACTATCATCGATTTTAAACAAAAGATCGCCTGCACTAACTTTCTGCCCAACATTGACAAAAACATCTTCTATTGTACCTTGGATAGGAGCGCTAATTTTCACATATTCTGAAGATGGGATGACTTTGCCAGATCCCTCTACATAGCGAGAAAAAGGAACTGAAGCTCTTTCTTTAACGACTTCTTCTGTTTTTACAGATACTTCAGGATATAGATCGATTTCTTCAGGCTCTTGACGGAGCTCTTTTAAAAGAACGATCATCATAAATACTATCACTGCCTGAGCTGAAAGACCCAATACAAAAATCCATTTTTTCCAATCCACTGGATACCCCCCAGTTATACTTAAATTCCGGAGAATAGGAATCGGGTCTATATTTATCAATTATTTTTTATAAACTTTTTTAAAAATGGCCAGAGGGTTGTTTTTACTGGCTTATTGAGGATGAAAAGAGGGCTAATCAGCTTCAACAGCTGGAGTTGATGTGATAGGTTTTACTATTTCAAGAGCAGCTTGAGGCTGTTTATCTACCTCATAATAATAAAACTTGAACATTGAGAAGATCGCAAATATCCAAAGAGCAAAAATGCAGACAAGTGTCCATGACAAGCTTGTGTCAAGCCATAAAGGAGCAATTACCTGGATAGCCAATATGAAAAATGAGGCACATGCTTTTGATGTTCTATAAGCAAAAACATCGATGATCGCCTTTCCTTTAAACTTCTCATCCACATTCAAGGGGATGTAAAGCATCTCCTTAATGATCCCAAAAATAGAGTAATCCAAGGATTTAATAGAAGCAAAAGTGATCGCCATCATCCCAAATCCTGAACGGAAAATGTAACCTAGACAATTGCACAAGAGAATGAACGGAACCATAAAATGGGAATATCGAAGCCCGATCAACTTCAATAAAACAAAAGAACCGAGAAATTGAAGGAAAATATTCACCGTATTGACTAAACCAAAAAAACGTCCAATAAATTCAGTTCTTTTGTCCATATGCGGTATTTCCGCTTCTAGTATTCTTGCAAATTGGTAATCTAAAATCGTTGCAGAAACCTGCATAAAAATGACCAAAAGCAAAATGAATTGAAGCAGTTTTGAACCTTGAATAAGCTTCAATCCCCCTGCGACATCTGTCGATCTTTTATTGGAAAGCGAGATGTCTTGGCTAAAAGGGATGTATTCTCTAGTTTTAATCGCAAAATAGTAAAAGTAGCCTACAACTACATAAAATGGGATAGTCGTTAAAAGAAGTTTAGCTGAACCCAAATTCATAGCAAAGAACCCGGGTATCATCGAACCTGCGATAGAACCAAGTCCTCCCATGCCAAAAAAGATGCCATAGAGGTATCTTGCCCTAGAAATATTGATAGTCGAGTGGATCACAGACCAAAGCTGCTGGAACATCAAAATAATAAAAATGTCTTTCCAAAGATATAAGATAAAAGGAAGCGCCTGGAAATGTCCTAAATAGAAAGCGGAAAAAAGATTCATACAAGTAGAAATGGCAAGAGAGGTCAAAAGCATCCATACCACACCTATAGTAGGTAAAAATCTATTGTATAAACTGACAATTAAAAGATTTAAAGGGACTAGAGCGATCCATGCTATAGGAAAAGATTTTACTGTATAGGCTGCAATAAATACAGAATTGCTAGTAGCTCTTGTGACTGCAGCTTCGCCGGTTATAGCAAAGTTACACACCATCATGCATAAAATGAATACCTTTTCCCATTTAGAATAGCTGCGGTACTCTTCTTTAATCTTATTTAGGAACCTATAAATCATTCTACAATAGTACCATTTTCATGGGAAATACGCTATCGAATAACATGTAAACCCTATAAGTCCTTTTAAAAAAATGAAGTTTTAGATTCTCATGTAAGGAGGAGGAGGCTCGTAAACTGCCGCTTCACCTAAAATTTCTTTGACACTACCCTCTTGCATTTTGACAAGGCGATGAGCAAAAGGGTAAAGCCTTGCATCGTGCGTAGCCATAAGTATCGCCATTCCTTTATCAAGCGCATAAGAGCGCAAAAGTGTAGTAAATTTCATCCCCATTTGGTGATCAAGGGCTGAAAAAGCATCGTCAAATAGCAAAATTTTAGGTTCGTGAACAAGAGCTCTAGCAAGTAAAATGATCTGTCTTTCCCCTTGAGAAAGCTCACTAGGAAAGCTTTTTTTTCTAGAGATCATGCCAAATGTATTCAGAATCTTTTCAACAATAGACTCTTGCAGCTTTTTGTTTGTTTGATTGTAAATCAACGGCAAACGGATGTTTTCTTCTACCGTTAAAGAAGAAAATAGAGGAATATCTTCTAAAATACATCCTACATTTTCTGCAAAAAACTTGGCTTTTTCTTCACTTTTTAGATCCTTAATCGATTCGCCAAGCAAGGAAATTTCGCCACGCTCACAGTATTCACGTCCTGCTATAAGTCTCAGAAGTGTGGTTTTACCGGCCCCTGTTTTACCAACAAGCATCATCACTTCTCCTTCTCTTACATCCAAAGAGATCTTTTCTAAAGCAATGACCGTTTCCCCTTTTTTGCGGTAATTCTTTGAAACATTTTCACACACGATAGGATGCATAAGAGCCCTTTATAATAAATCCAAGAGTTGCGATTAAAGAAGCTAGACCCACTACTGTAAAATATCCCCAAGCAACAGGAACCATTTTTTGAAAAAATAGCTCTGATCCTATAGAAATCGCTAAGGCTAACAACCAGCTAAAGACAAAAAATAAAGTTCCCATAAGGGCTGTATTCATAAAAATAAAAGAAAAAGAAGCACCCATTTGGCGGTGCTGGCTAAGATCTTTGGCAATGCTTGTAAAAAGATGAGCTAAGGTGATAAAAAACAAGGTAGCTCCTGCTACAGCTTGAAGCCATACAGAAAATACATTTTGGATTTTTGGTTGATAAACACCAAGCTTAGCTACCACTAGTTGATGAAGCTTTACTTCAACGGGAAAGCTTTTTTCAAGAATTTCTGAAATTTTTGAAACTGAAGAACTGCTTTTTACTTTCACTAAATAAGCCATCACATCATCAGATTGAAGCTCGAAGAATTTGATTGCATTGCTATACGATGTGTATAGTAAAGGAGTAGAATGATTAGAGCTTTTCAACCTGCATAAGCCTCCAAGAAGCATTTTATTTTCACCAACTAGGATGTACTGCCCAAGTTTGAAGCTCTTTTTTGCACCTCGATAGCGATACATAAGCTTGGATTTAATGCTCATCTCGTCAGCTATGATCGTTTTCTCTATTTGTAAATGTTGAAGCTTGCCCTGTGTTACCGTTCTTGGAATGCCAAGCTCTTCAACTCCTAAAAGTATTGCTGCCTGTTTTACTCCGTTAGGTAAAGTGATCACAACCGATTTTTCACAAAATGGAGAAAGTAATTCTATTCCGTCAATCTGCGCCATTTGGGAAATTTCTGATGAAGAAAGGGGCTTTTTTGGATACACCCATAAATCTACTTTTTCAATTTCGTTTAGCCAATGACCTGCGATCTTCTGATTTTCTAAGATGAGATTTGTGCTACTGAGCAATAAAACTATCGCAAATGAACCGATGATGATCGATTCTATGAATTTTCTTTCTCGAGAAAAAAGCAATTTGACTGCAATCGTAAACATATAGTTCAGTATGCAGAAATACTATTTTTTCGTATAGTGAAGCTATCAGGAGTTGTCGATGGAAGAAGAAAAACCACAAGATCAAAAAGAGAAGCTAAAAAAGATCCTCGAAATAGCAAAATGGGAAGATGAAATGATCTTCGATCACGGCCCTTTAATTATCGGCTCTCGAGACAAAGCTCCTAAAGACCGTTTCTCACAAGATTCCGATGAAGACAAAGATTGAGAAGCTTTCCATTTTTCATGAGCCTTCAAAGCGCTGATAAAGGCGCTTCTTTGAATAAGCCACAAAAAACCAAATACGACTCCTACCCAAGCCAATAAATAAAGACCGCTTGCAAGCTCTCTCATATACTACCCCTTAAAAATTCTAAATTGAAGTGTACAGATTCTCTTTATAGCTCGCAATAAAAATAGCTCTATCGCGTCCACTTATTAAGCTCTTGAGGTGATTTAAAAGATCAGATTTCGTATAATTTATCCGGATTAAATTATTATTAATAAAATTATTAGGTGAATGAAATTTATGGATAAAATTAAAGCTGTATTTTGTGATCAATGCAATTTATTTGCTCAGATCACACATGAGGAAATATTGTGCTTACCTTGCGATCGAAATTCTGTTGTATCAGCTATTAAAGAAACATCCCAAAAAGAAATTATCTCCGCAATTGCTGAAATCAGCTTAGGGGAAAAAGGAATAAGTATAAAAGAGCGTGATATCTGCAAATTAGATCATAAGTGCTCTAGAGAATCTCAGGATTTGAATATCATCTCAATTTTAGAAAGTGAGGTAGCTAGATCCAATATTACCATGTATGCTTTGCAAGAAGGTAAAACAATAGTAATAGAAGCCGAATATACCTCACCTTTTGCTTGGTTTTGCATGCAAAACAGGGTCCAAAAAACCTAAAACCTCTTTATTTGACGTTGAATCGCTTAAATTTTTTAAAACTCACAAAGAGTCTGCTGAAGCAGAGAAAATTGATTTAAGGTCAAATAAAAGGGGTGTAAAATCTCACTTTTTTAAAATTTTTACTTTAATTAAGAAATTCAAGAGATCTCATAGGTAAAGAATCCCTATTCTGCTAAAATGTCTTTTATGGAAACTGAGATCAGCAAAAACATTGATAAAGCTGCACAGCTTTTAAACCAAGGTCATCTTGTCGCCATTCCTACAGAAACTGTTTATGGCCTTGCTGGACTTTTTGGCTCTATAGAAACCTACAACCAAATTTATGAAGTTAAGGGTCGCCCATCTGATAATCCCTTGATAGTTCATATCGGTGAAAAATCTTGGATTTATGATCTCATTGACTCTGCACCTACAAGTCTTGAAATTTTACTCGATCATTTTTTCCCAGGTCCACTAACCCTTATCCTCAAAAAAGCTTACCACATTTCACCAAGCCTGACTGCTAATTTACCGACTATCGCCATAAGAATGCCTTCACATCCATTAGCTCTTGAGCTTCTCCGAAAAGTAGGCCATCCTATTGTAGCCCCTTCTGCTAATTTATCAGGATGCCCTAGTCCTACTAGAGCTGAAGATGTGCTAGAAGACTTCAATGGAAAAATCCCTATGATACTTGATGGAGGTCCATGCCAAATTGGTATCGAGTCCACAGTTTTGAGCTTGCTTGATAATAAACCCTGCATACTTCGCCCGGGAATTATTACCGAAGAAGCCATTGAGAATGTCTTACAAACAAAGCTTGGGTCTAGCGGTAAAGAAGTCTTATCGCCAGGCATGAAATACCGTCATTATGCTCCTAAAGCCAAAGTTTCTCTGATTTACCCGCATGACTCCGTACCATTTTCCAGTGGCTGGGTTTTATCTTTTGAAAACGAACTTAAAGGTGCAATACCCTTTAACCATCAAAATTTTTATCAGCTACTGAGAAAAGCTGATAGAGAAAACATCTCTCATGTTTTTATTTTTGTCGGTCCCATTCTTTCTAAAGAGAAAGCATTAATGAATCGCATACAAAAATCAGCCGGCGGCTAGCAATTCTTTCATATTTTTTCGAAAACCTATAGAAACAAGAAAGAAGATCGAGTATAAGAAGTCTAAATAAGGCTTACACTCATGGCTTCTATATTATCTATCGCTTTAGGTGCAATCTTCGGGGCTTGTCTTCGCTGGTGGTTTGCGTTAAAACTCAATCCCCTATTTCCAACTCTCCCTTTAGGGACACTGACTGCGAATCTCATCGGCGGGTTTTTGATGGGTGTCTTTATGTCGATAATTAAAGATCACTCCTATATCCCGCAAAATATACGCCTTGCTATCACTACCGGATTTCTTGGAGCGCTTACCACTTTTTCCACTTTTTCAGCAGAAACAGTCACTTTACTTTCTCATCAAGAGTATGGCTGGGCGGCTATTTTGATGATTTGCCATGTAGCAGGCAGTATTCTTGCCACAATTTTAGGAGTTTACGTTTTTAAAATTCTAACCATTTAAAGAGATAAACATGAAAGGTGTTTGCTTAAGATTCTACAGCTTTGACCATATCAAACATAAAAATGGCACTCTTTTATATGAGTGGCTTTTGGAATTTGCTAAAAAGCACCGAGCATTTTCAGCATTGGCTACAAGAGCTGTCGCTGGCTTTGGTAAAGATCACATTCTTCACGAAGAACATTTCTTTGAATTAGCTTCTGATGTGCCCATAGAAATTACTGTTATACTTAATGAAACAGATGAAAAAACGTTTCTTGAGCTATTGAAAAATGAGCTACCAGATCTTCTCTATAGCAAAACTACAGTCACATTTGGAGTTTTAAATCGAATAGATTCAATATCTCCCTGAAATTATACTATTGAAATAAATCTATGGAAATAGAATATGAAGAAAACAGACAGCCCTTAACCACTTTATGAAAAAGATCTTTTCTATTTATTCAAAACTCAATCCCGCCCAAGCTCTTGTTTTAGGTTATCTTTTTTATTCCATAATTAGCGCATTCATTTTGCTACAACCCTTTTGTCACGCTAAAGATATCCACTTTTTAGACAATTTCTTTACCTCAGTTTCAGCTATGTCGACAACAGGTTTAACAACTGTAAACGTTGCTACCGCATACACATTCTGGGGTCAGCTTTGCATTTTGATTCTTATACAAATAGGCGCTATAGGGTATATGACCTTCAGCTCTTTTATTGTATTAGCCATCACAAAAAAAATCCCCTCTTACAAAAAAAAGATCCTTTTTAGCTCTTTTTCTTTTCCCACTGATTTTTCTTTAAAAGAGTTTCTCTACAACATGATCATATTTTCTGTAATATGTGAATGTTTAGGATCGATCATTCTCTGTTTTTTATTTAAGCAAAAGGGAGTTGAAAACTACATATGGAACGGCATTTTTCATAGTGTTTCTGCGTTTTGTACGGCAGGATTTTCTACACTACCTAATGGTTTAATACCATTTGCAAAAGATAGCTCTGTAGTTGCAATCATTTCGATATTGATGCTTCTAGGAGGAGTCGGCTTTATCGTCTTTTCTGATATTTTTAGAAGATTTTCACGAAAAAACGCAAAAATGACCTTTACTAGCAAGATTATTATAGTCATTTCTACTGCTTTCATATTGATAGGGACCTTTATCTATTTTGTCCTAGAAGAGCCCGTTGAAAAATTAAGCCCCTATCAAGAATTGTTATGCGGAATTTTTCAGATTATTTCCACTTGCACTACTTGTGGATTTACTACGGTAGAACTATCTAAGCTCCAAAATGTTACTTTAGTTCTTTTTTTGTTTTTTATGACTTTTGGAGCATCCCCTTCAGGAACAGGGGGTGGAATCAAAAACACCACTTTTGCCGCTCTTTATGCCCTAGTCATTAGTACATTAAAAAGACAAGAGAAGGTAGTTTTACTAAAAAATGAGATTCCTGAAAAAAGAGTTCAGCTGGCTACTGCCATTTTTTCATTTTACATGTTCATATTGTTAATCGGCATTTTTTTGATGACTTACTTTGAGAATAAACCCTTTATCAATTTGACCTTTGAAGTATTTGCGGCTCTAGGCAATATTGGAATGTCAACAGGCATCACCGATCAATTAGGTCCAGTTGCTAAAATTTTACTGATGGTTTTGATGTTTATCAGCCGTATTGGCGTGCTCACTTTTGGTTTTTCATTGATTCCTCAAGATCTCACCTCTGCTCCCGCCTTAGAGAAAAAAGATCTGATAATTTAACATTAAACAATTAAGAATCAATTACTTTAAAAAAAATCTCTAGCCTCTTTGATAGAATAACAACAAACTACAAACGAGAGGCTTTCATGACGTATCATATAAAAAATGTTCAAGATCTTTTAGACATTGTTAAACAACTCAATAAATCTTCCTCCAAAGCAAAATTTGAACTAGAAATCCATACGAGAAAAATTGATCTAAATACCACATTATCAATAAATTTTAACGCTTTGATTAAAACAAGGAAAAAAACGGTTTTTTCCACTCAAGATGGATCTACAATTTTTTCACTAGGCAGTGGATGCGATAAATTCATTATGGATGGATCTAAAGGGAAAATCATTTTAGAAAAATGTGACAGCTCAAATAACGCTAATGGCGGCTGCATCACCGCATCCTCTGAATCTAATCAGATGATTTTAAAAAATATATAAATAAAAGATTCCTTGGCTCAGCAAGGCGGTGCAATCTATACACTAGGCTCTTTATCACTTGAAAAAGCGCTAATTAAAAATAATCGAGCATCTGTTGCAGCAGGAGCCATCTATGTGGGAAAAGATTTGCTTTTACAAAGCTCGATCATTTCAAATAACCATGTCTTAAAAACAAATACCCAAGGTATTGCAGGAGCAGTCTTCATAGACGACGGTCAAGTGATAATCAAAAAAAGTATGCTCGAAAAAAACAGCGCTTATGTTCTTGGTTGCTTAATGCAAAATAGCGGGTTACTCCACATAGAGCAATCGATTGTAAAAGAAAACCAGTCTTTTGCCCCCTTCCCGCAAGGTGGAACGGTATTTTTGTCTGAAGGGAAAGTCATCATTAACAAATCTAAAATATTGAATAACAAAACCATAGGCTTGTGGTCAGGAGGCGTTGTAAGTTTTTTAGGAAACATACTAGCTCAAGATTCTGAATTCTCTGGGAATGAGTGTAACGGCCCTGGTGGAGCTATTGCAGCGAATTTTGGTTCAAGTGTTGATGTCATCAACTGCAAAATCAAAAATAACGTAGCTGGAGCACTTGGAGCTGCCTTGGTCAATTTTTCACCTGTGGGTAAAATCAATATTAAAGGTTCTCTTATCAAAGATAATATTCTTACTAATAACTCGACTCTTGGAACCATACTCGATGGCTTTTTGACCACAAACGAATCATCAGCCGCTAAAAAAG
>VGMA01000013.1 GCA_016866575.1 Chlamydiota bacterium | reverse complement strand
TGGGATAGAATAGTTATACTCCGGGCAAGCAAACAAGATCGCGTCCGCTTTTTCGATTTTATGCTTCATATGCTTAACGCTTTCTGGTATAGGCTCTTCTATCTCTTGGTTGTACATCGGTATATGGTGAAGATCTAAAATTTCTATCTCTGCCTTGCCAGGCGCTACTTGCTGGGCTATTTTCAAAAGGGCGGTATTGTAAGAGTTTTTACGAAGACTTCCCGATATGGCGAGTATTTTCATGTTTTTTCCCTTGTTTGCTTTTTTTTAGTATAGAACCCCCTAATTAATAGTAAATTAAAAAATTTATTGATAAAAAATAATTGAACATTAACCTTATGGTTAAGAATTGATTAACTTTTAATAGGAGAAGAACATATGTCATTATTTAAACATAGCCACCGTTTTTGGGGCCTTTTGCTCACAACTTTTGGCGTTTTTGCTTTAATAGCAAACATGCTGCCTGATTCAGGAATCTGGTGCTACTGGCCGATTTTTTTAATCGTCGCCGGTATTTTCAAAAGCTGCTGCTGCTGCCAGCATGAAAATGATTCATACTGCCAAAAGAAGTAAGCCTCTTTTATGGGGCTCTTTTTTTGAGCCCCTTTTTTTAAGATCTGATGTACAGCTTTAGCTATTTTCAAAGATTTCATTTTTAGGGTTTTTGCTTGTCATATTCTAATATCAAACTCTTAAGCGTTATTGGTAAAGATGTAGAAAGGTGGATAGATAGCATCGCTTGCTTCAGAATCGAAATTTTTCGCGAGTACCCCTTTTTGTATAACGGAAGCTACGAATACGAAAAGAGGTATCTAGCGAAATATCTAAAAATGGAAAATGCTATTGTCATCTTAGCTATTCATGAAAATGAGCTTATAGGTCTTGCAACCGGCTATCCATTTATCTATGAAGAAGAATCTCTAAAAGACCTCTTTACAGATCACCACCTTGATCCCAAAAACTATTTTTGCGTTGGTGAAACTGTCTTAAAAAAAGACTACCGCAGACAAGGCCTAAGGCATAAATTTTTCGACATTCTAGAAAAACATGTCAAAGATCTTAAGATCTATCCATCTATTTGCTTTTACACCGTAAAAAGAGAGGAAAATGATCCAAAAAGGCCGCTTGACTATTTTCCCCTTGCCTCATTTTGGAAAAAGCGGGGCTACAAAGAACACCTAGATCTGATTGGAACGATCAAATGGCAAGAAATTGGCATGACAAAAGAAATACCGCATGAAATGGTCTTTTGGACTAAACCATAAAACCTGATCTTCATTCGGCATCTAATTATTGTAGCCAGACTGATCGTAATAGTTCGAAATTCGGCTACTTTCTAAAAATCCAATAATCCCTTTACTATTTTCATTATTGGCATCATTGGGTTTTTATATTACAATTTTAAATCTGAATTAATTTAAAAGAGAATTTTATGTTTATTGATGGTTTAATCAGACCCAGTATTGAAAACATCATCGAATTATTTGATCAAAAAAATATTTTAAATGATGACTTTAGACAATATGATGAAATGATTTGTCTGTTAGGCAATCCTATTAGGCCATCTTTAGATGAAAAATTCGATCATTCTGTAACTTTAATTGTAGATCATCACGAGACTTTTTTGGATAAAATCCATACAATTGCAACGCTAGCTCTTCAAAATCCTCTATTTAACCATAAGGAAAAATGGGAAATTTATGAAAAGGCAGAAGCTTTATTTACATTGAATCAGCGCCATCTTGAAACTCATGATTGCATGATCCCTATTGAACTTATCGATGATGAAGAAACAAAAACTCTTCTTCATCTTCCGATGAAAAAGCTTTTTTCTATGCAGTTTTTTAAAAAACTTTTACTTGGCGATTTTCAAGAAGCAAATAACAATACGCAAATTACAATCAAATTACCCAAAATACTACAAGAGCCATGTAGAGCATCAGATTTTTCTAACCTTCTAAATTACAAAGAACTTAATACATCAGAAGCACTTATACCGGCTATATTTATCGCTGATTACCTTGAAGATCAAAAGCTTTTACAAAGCAGCTTAGAGCATGCATATACATTTTTTACTAGTGAAGAGCTGTTATTTCTTATCGCAACTTTACCTTCAAATGAGCATATCCCATCTTTAGCTGGTGCATACATAAGAGCTATGTTTAAAGAAGGTATTTCGCCAGAAAATCTACTAAAAAACATCGCTCACCCAGATTTACAAGAGCGCATTAAAGACATTAGCATAGATCTAGATCTTTCTAATTTACCCATCAATGATGCCTTGCTTAAACAATTAACAGCTCTAATCCCTCATGTTAGATCTCTAGACCTACAAGGATGCAAAATATCTTCTCTTCCGGCTCTTTACCAAAAAGATCTCGAAAACTTAGGTATTTCAGGGACAAATATTGCTAGATTGCCATACCACTTCCCTAATTTAAAAAAATTTGACGCCTATGATGCTAAATACTTTTCAAGAATTGATGAATTAGACAATTCTACAAGATTGACACATATTGATGTCAGTTATACTGAAGTCATTCGCGCTCCAGTGAATTGCGTCAGTTTAGAGGCTTTTGAAGCTATGAATGCCCCTCTTTTTAGCATAGATGGATTGAATGGATTGGTGTCTTTAACTTTAGTTGAAATAGGCGTTTGCACATACGGAAAAACCATTTCTATTACAAGTGCACCTCATGGATGTCCTAATCTAGAAACTTTTGTCTCCTTAGGAGCTAGGCTGACTGACATCAGTGGAATTTGCAATTCATCCGCATTAAAAACTCTGCATATCACTAGCTCCCTTATTACAAGCGCACCTCATGGATGCCCAAACTTAGAAATCTTTATCGCGCTCGGCTCTACTAGGTTAAGCAACATTGAAAATCTCCATCATTCAAAGCATTTAAAACAATTCCGTATTAGTAAAGCACCTATTACTCACGCACCTTTTGGCTGCTTAAATCTAGAAACATTTGAAGCTGTCGATTGCGAAATGCTCACAGACATTAGCGGATTGAACAATTTACAAAAGTTACAAAAATTTTACGTTTTTAGGTGCGGCATCGATACTTCGCCTGCTGGATACCCTTCCTCTAGGGGTTAAAATATGCATGTATCAAATTTGATCTCTACTATGAGCGCCCAGAACATCCTTGAGCTATTTGATTCCTGCAAATCAGAAATCATTAGCTATGAGCGCTATGATGAAATTATCACTTATTTAAGTAGCACAAATACCAGCTCTTCTTTGAAAAACACAGTTAATGATCATGATATAACTCTATTCAAAGCGCCTATGAAAGGGATTTTGTACAAAGTCCAAACAATTGCAAGACTTGCTCTTCAAAATCCTTCTTTTAGCCATCAAGACAAAATCGAACTTTATGAAAAAGCTCAAGACTTGCTTAAGCTAAGTGGATCAGATCTCGAAATTGATGATTATTTCATCCCTTTTGAGCTGATCTATCATAAAGAAAACAGATTGAGCATGGATCTATCGATGAAAAAGATCTCTTCGATGCCATTTTTCAAAAAACTATTATCTGGCAGCTTTCAAGAAGCAAAACAAGCAGGCTCAATTACTTTAACACTACCAACTCCTTTTAGCTTCGAAGATTTTGTAAATTTTTTTAATTACGAAAAGCTTATAACTAAAGAAAAGCTTATTTCGGTCATTTTCTTAGCTGACTATTTTCAAGAAGAAGCAATTTTCAACTACTGTTTACATAAAAGTTATAAATTTTTAGACAGCGAAGAGCTCTATTTTCTAATCAATGAATTCTTTTCTACAAAATCTCTTGCGTCATTGATCGGAGCTTTTGTCAAATCACTATTCAAAGAGAGCTTTTCGTTAGAAAAGATCGTATCTAAGCTTAGCGATAAAGATTTACTAAAGCTTATCGAGGATCAAGCTATAGACTTAGATTTTTCTAATTTAACTATCGATCAAAAATCTTTTGAGGCAGTGACTAGCCTATTTTCTCATGTCAAATCGCTCAGCCTTGCTGGGTGTAGAAATATTCAAATCACCCATCTGCCTGTAAGTTGGAAAGCAAGTCTTGAATATTTAGATATTTCAAACACTTATGCCACATCCTTGCCTCACCATTTCCCTAATCTGCAGGAATTTAGAGCAAATAATGCTGAATTTTTTACAGAAATTGAAAATTTAGACAATTGTCAGAAATTAAGATTCATTGATATCAGTGAAACACAAGTCAATAGAGCTCCTTCAGGTTGCAGCTCTCTAAAAGAATTTTACGCAAAAAAATCTTGTTTGCATGATGTCAGCCAGCTTAATGGCTTACAAGCTTTAATCAAAATTGATATCAGTAGAACTTCCATTTTATGTCCGCCCAAAGGATGTACAAATCTTGAAGAATTTATTGCAGAAGGTACATACCTATTAAGTATTGATGGATTCAATGAATTACAAGCTTTGAAAATCATCAATATCAATGAAACCGATATTGACGATTTAAGCCCATTAGATGGTATGTTAGCTCTTAAAGAGCTCCATATTGAAAAAACCGCTGCACTGAGAGCGCCAATAGGCTGTAAGAATTTGGAGCGCTTTTATGCATCTACAGCTAAATCTCTTTCCGATATTCATGGATTAAATGGCTTACAATTTCTCAAAGAAATCCACATATCTCATACTTCCATTACTGAGGCCCCTACAGGGTGCTTAAATCTTGAGCAATTTAGTGCTCTATATGCACAGGATCTTAAAGATATTGATGGTTTAAGCAACTTGCATGGATTAAAATTTATCGATATATGCAACACCAAGGTCGAAAAAGCTCCATCGGGCCTTTTAAATCTTCGCATATTTAGAGCTCACGATACCAAACATTTAATCGATATTAGCAGCTTAAGCGGTCTTGATTATTTGCAAGGTATTTATATTTCTAAATCAAACGTAGTAAAAGCTCCTTCAGCTTGTACTAATCTTGAAACATTTTACGCTGATTCAGCAGAAAATCTAAGCGACATTAGCGGACTAAGCGGTTTGCAATCTCTTTACCATATCAGTATTTGTAAAACAAATGTTCATAGCGCTCCTTCAGGATGCAGCAAATTAAAAATATTCAATGCAAACAGCGCAAGAAATCTTAGCGATATTAGCGGGTTGAATAATTTGAATCTTTTAAAAGAAGTCGATATTGGAGGAACACAAGTTGTATATCCTACAGGATGCCCAAATTTAAATTATCCTTTAAGCTTTAAGTAGATTGAAAATATATTAAATTTTTTTGTTTAGTATTTTATAATATTTAGTAAATTAAATATACTTAAAAAATTGTAATTTTTAAGTATATTATGTATAATATTATAAATTTTTAATAATTAAAGGCGTTTTATGTCTATTCAAAGCTTTCACAACCCCATTTATAAAGATATCACCGATTTATTGGATCAGACTGCAAACACCTCTACTAGCTGTGATGAAATCATCGAAATCTTAGACAAAAGCCTTAGCGACCCGATTTTAAAAAAATCAATATACATTTGTACCGCTTTAGCGGATAACCCGCAGCAAGAGTTCTTAGAAAAAATTGAAATCATCGCAAAACTGGCGCTGCAAAGCACTTTATTTACCTTCAAAGAAAAACTCGAAATCTATGAAAAAACCAAAACTCTATTTGCGGCTCATAACTTAGAGGTCAACGATCATCATTATTCTATACCTCTTTTAGTCAAAGACGAAGAAGGCAAGGTTGTAAAACTTTATGCTTTGATCCAAAAAATCGCTTCAATAGAGTTTTTTAATAAGCTTCTGCTTAGTGGATTTCATGAAGCAAATAGATCGGATGCTATTGGACTGACGCTGCCAAAACCCTTTAGCTACGAAGATTTCATTAATCTTCTCAATAACAAAATGATCCCGGTAAAAAATCAGCTCATTTCTGCTATTTTGCTTGCAGATTACTTAGAAGATCGCGAGAGTTTATCAAATTGCATAAATCAGGCTACAAAGATTCTAAACAGTAATGAGCTCTGTTTTTTAATCAAGGAATTGCCCACTAATGAACATATCGCTACTTTAGTAAAAGCTTACATCAGAGCTATGTATAAAGAGCGCCTTTCTTGGGAAACCATTCTTTTATCTCTTTCTGATCCATCTTTTCAAGATCGCATCAAAAACATCTATATTGATCTAGATCTTTCAGATCTGCGGATACCTGATGCTATCTTAATGTCCTTACCGAATCTATTTTCTCATGTTAGATCACTAAATTTAAGTGGATCCAATGCCTGCCATCTACCTATTGCGTGGAAAGAAGACCTCCTTTTTTTAGATATTTCACACACTTTGATCGCTTCTTTGCCACACCATTTTACAAATCTTGCAACATTCAACGCAAAAAATGCAGGCTCTTTTGAGGATGTCGCTAATTTAGACAATTCTACTTATTTAAAAACCATTGATATTAGTAAAACTTCTGTGATGAGAGCCCCTGTAGGCTGTGAAAACCTCGAAGAGTTTAAAGCAGAAGAAGCCATGCATTTAGAAGATATTGGCGGCTTGAATGGATTGAAATCTCTAAAAGCTGTAGAAGTGAGCTACACACAAATCATAAATGCTCCTCTTGATTGCAGCTTTCTTGAACGATTTGAAGCTCAAGGAGCACCTTTAGATGACATCAGAGGACTAGACGGCTTATTGTCTCTTAGCTATCTCGACATCGGATCTACTCTAGTCACAAGAGCTCCTCAAGGATGCAAAAATATCAAAGAATTCTATGCAAGAAGTGCACAAAACTTAACTGACATCAGTGGGCTAAATGATTCATTGTCTCTTACAAATCTCGATATAAGTTTTACTACAGTCACAAGAGCTCCTTCGGGCTGCAAAAACCTAGAGTATTTTGAAGCTTCACACGCAAATCTTAGCGATGTAAGCGAATTAGATGGTTTATTAGCCTTAAAGTACCTCGACGTTAGCAATACGCAAATCCTTAGACTACCTTTTGGATGTCATAATTTAGAAGAGTGCTTAGCCAAAAGATCGCTAAATCTCGTTGATATTTGTGGTTTAGATGGTCTACAGCAATTAAAAACATTAGATATTAGCCATATAGAGCACATCTCTAGAGCTCCTTATGGCTGTACGAATCTAGTGAATCTCTATGCGAAAGATTCAACCAATCTCAATGATATAAGCGGCCTAGACGATTTAAAAGCGCTTGATGTTCTTGATGTTAGAAACACGCAGGTAACAAGAAAACCGATAGGCTGTTCTGATAAAATGTGTTTTATATCTAATGATTTAGAGGAATTAGAGAGATTAAGTCAGTGGATCGATCAACTAGATCAGTACTCATACAGCTAATTGCAAGTAAGACTTACGGACTATTTCGATTTTAGACAGATTTCTTACGAAATAAAATTCCAGCGCTTGTGATGGTAAACATCCCTATGGGTATTAGGGGCCAGAGATTCTCTAAAACGATTTGCCAAGGCATCGCTTTTAGGACAATCCCTTTAGAGATAATCAGCATGTAGGTTAAAGGATTTACGTAGGTAATCGGCTGAAGCCATCCAGGCATGTTTTCAATAGGGGTAGCATACCCTGATAGTAAAACTGCCGGCATGACAAATACAAAGTTGCCTAGCATAGCCTGCTGCTGAGTGTAGCAAAGTGAAGAGATGAATAAACCGACTCCGCTTACTGCTACAACGAAAAAAAACAGGCTCAAAACGTACAAACATAGTGAGCCTGTGAAGGGCACTCCCAATATCGTAGTTCCTACTAAAAGCATAAGCATTCCTTCAAAAATGCCAATCACGATTCCCGGCACCATTTTGCCGAAAAGAATTTCTCTTGAAGTTAACGGAGAGACAAGCAGCTGATCAAAGGTGCCAAGCTCTCTTTCTCTTGCAACCGATTGGGTTGTAATGATTAGGCAAATAAGCATAGAGAGCACTGCTACTAAGCAAGGTATATTGTACCAGTAGTATAAAGAATTAGGATTGAACCAAACCCTTGGGATGATCTCAATTTTTTGCTTGCTAAACTCTAGATTATAATTAGCAACGATATCTGAGATGTAGCCTGCTACGATTTGATTTGAGTTCGATTTCCTTCCATCCAAAATGATCATAACTTCCAATGGCTCTTTTCTTTCGATCTTACGAGAAAAGTCTTGATCAATCTGTAAAACAAGCATCCCCTTCTGAGAATCCATAAAATGGGTAATTTCTTGCACCCCTTTAAGAGCAATAATATCACTAAAATAGGGGCTACCTTGGATCCTTTGAATCAGTTCGATCGATTGTTTTCCTCCATCTTGATTCAAAATCCCCATCTTGATGTTTTTGACATCCAAAGTGGCTGCATAGGTAAACACAAATAATTGAATGACAGGAGGTAAAAGAAGAGATATGCGGATCTTTTTATCGATTAAAACGCTGACAAATTCTCTCCAGATCAAGGTCTTCATAGTGTCTTCTTAGTTTTAAAGAACGTTATTGTATAAAAAATGGTGCCAAGTACGATCATGGGGATCATGTTTTTGAACAAAAGGGTAAAATCATCACCTACTAAAAAGAGTGTTTGCAAGCTTTGGACAAAATACCTAGCGGGAAGGATTTTGGTGACCGTCTGGGTCCATTTCGGCATGCTGCTGATTTCAAATAAAAATCCAGAAAGAATGTAAGCTGGCAAAAACGCAGTAACGAGGGTGATTTGGTATGACAATATTTGGCTTCTACTGACAGTTGAAATCATAAGGCCTAGCCCTAGAGCTGAAAAAAGAAAAACGGAAGAGACCAAAAGGATCATGAGTAAAGACCCTCTTAAAGGCAGACCATAGAAAAAAACTGCGATAAAAACGCATAGCGCCATCGATAAAAGAGCTAAAAAGAAATACGGTATTACTTTGCCTAAAACAAGTTCTCCTCTAGTAACGCTAGTAGAGATTAAGGCCTCCATCGTCCCTCTTTCCCACTCTCTAGAGACAACAAGGGCAGTCAATAATGAGCCTATCAATGTCATGATAATCGCTAACGAGCCAGGCAAAATAAAAAAACGGCTTTCTAACTGTTCGTTGTACCAATACCTTGAATTTACTTGGATAGCATTTTGTTTGTTTGTCCAGTTTTGGATGGCACCTCGAATGTAATTTTGGGCAAAGTTGGAAGTATTGGTTTCGCTGCCATCAGATATCACCTGAATAGGAGCCACTGTAGAGTTTTTTTCGATAAATTCAGAAAAATATGAAGGGATAACAACAAGTGCGCGAATATGTCCTTTAGTAAGATCTTGTTCAATTTCTCTTCGATCTCTTGTCACTTTGACATCAAAATATTCTGAGTACATCAAGGAAGAGACTAAGCTTTCAGCATAAGGTCCGCTATCTTCCATGACGACTCCTATGCGCAAGTGATTGAGATCTAAAGAAACGCCATAGCCATATAAAAACATGAGTAAAAAAGGCAAAATAACGCTGATCAAAATCGTACTTGGATCGCGAACGATCTGTAGAGTTTCTTTAATCACAAGGGCTCTAAGTCGCATCAAAGCCCTCCACTAAGCTAATAAAAGCTTCTTCTAAGGTGCGTTTATTTGCCTGATTTTTGATCACTTGAGGAGAGTCCATCGCAATCAATTGCCCTTTGTAAACAAGAGCTATTCGATCACAATATTCTGCTTCGTCCATAAAGTGCGTAGTGATCAAAATCGTGACACCTCTTTGGACTAAACTATTGATGTGATTCCAAAACTCGCGCCTTGTTCTTGCATCGACTCCTGAAGTGGCTTCATCTAAAAACAAGATTTTAGGGTGATGCATATTTGAACATGCCAGCGCCAATCTTTGTTTAAATCCTAAAGGCAGATCATCTGCTCTTACTTTCAAAAAAGGTTGAAGATCAAAGATCTCAATCATTTGATCTATGCTATTAGCCTGATAAACACCTGCAAAAAATTTCAAATTTTGATAAACAGTCAAATCGGAATACAGGGAAAATTTTTGAGCCATATACCCTATTTCCCCTCTTGCATTTCTGATATCTTTTCCTGCTACGCTTGTTTGTCCACTAGTTGGTTTGATCAAGCCGCAAAGCATTTTGAACGTTGTAGACTTACCTGCACCGTTGGGTCCTAATAGGCCAAACACCTCCCCTTTTTTTACAGAAAAAGAGATGTTATTGACTGCGGTAAAATTGCCAAATTTTTTGGTTAAATTGCGAACTTGGATGACCCCTTCACTTTCACCTTCTATTTGCGGCGTTCTTTTAGCCAATAAAGATTCTTCTTTTGGCCCACCCCCTAGCATGTCCATAAAAGCATCCTCAAAACGAGGAGCTACTTGGTGCATCCCTTCAAAAGGCTTTTTTACCACTAAACGGATTTGATCTGCTTCTATGACTGCATCAACGGTATTTTCTTCTTTGATGAGCTTTAAGAGCAATTCTCTTCCCCCATCCACTTTACAAACTCTACCTTTAACATTTTCTTTTAGACCATCCGGCGTTCCTTTATACAAAAGCTTTCCTTCATCAAGAAGAAGCACCTCGTGACATCTTTCTGCTTCATCTAGGTAGGTTGTACTCCAAATTACGGTAATACCCTCTTCTAAGAGCTCATGGGTCATCTTCCATAACTCTCTACGAGAAATAGGGTCTACTCCGACACTTGGTTCATCTAAAAGAAGTACTTTGGGTTTTTTCATCAAAGCGCAGGCAAGCCCGAGCTTTTGCTTCATACCGCCGGAGAGATTACCCGCTAGGCGGTCTACAAAAGGGCCGAGATTGGTAAAATGCAATAGGCGATCAAAATGCCTTTCTGCTCCTCTAAGGTCTGCATACAAGCAAAGATTTTGCATTACGGTTAAATCTTCGTATAACCCAAATCTTTGAGGCATGTAGCCGATAATCGAGCGGATTTCTTCTCTAGAAAGAACAGAATCTAGGCCATCAATAGTGATTTTTCCAGATTTGGGCACAAGTAAAGAGGCAAGCATCCTCATCAAGGTAGTTTTACCTGAGCCGTCGGGACCAACGATTCCGATCATTTGCCCTTTATCGAACGATGCTTTTATGTGAGGAAGATCTATTTCAACTATCATCATCTTTACTTCATTTCAAGACGCGCACATAGACACCGTAAAGCTTTTCTTCAAGGATTTATCCCTT
This sequence comes from Chlamydiota bacterium, assembly GCA_016866575.1. Lineage (GTDB taxonomy): Bacteria > Chlamydiota > Chlamydiia > Chlamydiales > VGMA01 > VGMA01. The sequence continues at coordinate 7,588 of VGMA01000013.1, read as the reverse complement.
ATTGAGAAGAATTTTTTACTAGCTCGACTGTAACAGGCATTCCTTGCACTAAATGCTGGTCTGGCTCATCAATATAAACTCTTAATCTGTAAACTAAATCTGTTCTTAAGCTTGTGGTTTGGACTGTTTTTGGGGTAAATTCAGCAACGGGTGAAATAAACCCTACTTTGCCTTTATATACCTTGGAAGAAGCTCTATCTGTGTAAACTCTTGCCTCCATGCCATAGTAAACATCGCCAAGTTCCGGCTCATTCACAAAGGCTCTAATCCAAACAGGGTCACTAACTGAAAGGGTATACACCGGTTCTGTAGGGTTGACAACGCTCCCTTTTTCTCGAACACGGCTTAAAACAATTCCATCAGAGGGTGCATAGACGTCTGTATAAGATAGTTGATCTTTAGCGATCGAAACTGCCCCTTGAGCGAAAAAAAGATTTGCTATGAGCTGATTGCGTCTTGTTAAGGCATTTTCACACTCTTCTTCAGAAACAGCCAAATCTGTTACCAATGCCTGTCTTCTTTGGAAGATCATATCGGCATTTTCTAGATCTATAGCAATGGCTTCAAGGTTTGCAGATGCTTGATCGAGCTCTTCTTGATAAGGATTTTTTTCTAAAGAGGCCATCAAATCCCCCGCTTTTACCTTATCACCTTCTTGAAAAAGAAGATTTTCCACCCTGCCAGGCACACGAAAACTGATATCTACTTGCCTTACGTCCACATTTCCGTATAACATAATAAGGTTAGATGGTTTATCATCTTTTGACGAGATGATATAGCTTAAAGCTGCACCAGCAGCTAGAACCAAAAAAGCGGCTATGATAAATTTGTTACGCACCATGAACTCTTACTATTCAAAAAAGATTAAAAAAGCAAGAATGATTGCATGATTGGTTTGTTTTATGCAATTTTAGCATCAATGCTCTGGGGGACTAACTACATTGTGCCCTCTTTGCTACCAAATTTTTCAACCGAAGAAATCCTTCTTGGGCGCTATTTTGCTTTTGGCTGCCTTTCTTTAGCATTCAATTCTAAAATCCAGCAATTGCCAAGCCTAAAAACTGTTTTAATGGTTAGTTTGTTTGGCTATTTTTTCTACGATTTTCTTGATATTCTGAACATTAGAACATTGAGTCCTCAAGCCGTAGCGTTTTTGTATGGTAGCGTTTTGCTGATTGCCCCTCCTATAATCAATTTTTTCATCAGTAAAGAGACTCCTTCTTCTGGTCTTTTGATGAGAACCACTTCTCTTCTGATCGGCCTCTTTTTCCTTGAATGGGGCGCATGGCAAGATCTTACTGATAGCGTTATGGCTACATTTATTATTATGGTTCAAGGAGCCTTTTGGATCTATTTCACAAAGTCTATTGCTTTCAATGAAGAAGAAAAAGCCACCTCACTTGTTCTTTCAGTAGGGATTTTTTGCTTTTTTATCAGCCTCTTCGGCTGGACTTGCCATCTTGCTGCAACGCCGATTTCCCACCCTCCAAACGAGTGGCAACTATTTATCTTGCTGAGCTGTCTAAGCGGGATCGGATATTGCTGGCTTGCTAGCTATTTTTGGAATCTCGCTTCAAAAACACTAGATCGCTCATTCTTGAATATGTTCTTGCTTGGCGATGTCATCGCGGGCACTATCTATAGCAATTTCTTTATCTATCACCATTTTTCTTTGATCCATTACTTCGGTCTTTTGATTTTATTTTTTGCAGCTCTCCCCTGGAAAAAATTTCTAGTAAAATTTTCAAAAATGTATTAGTAGTTGGGGTATGCGCCCCAATCACTACATTTTTTTTCTATCATCGCTTTTTCTTGTTTCCTGTTCCTATTTTGAATACAAAAACTACGAAAATAAAATCGCAACCCCCTCTATAGCGGTAAAAGAAGACACCTTTTTTGTTTATGGAAATTGGCCCAAAGAATCTTGGTGGGAACTATTTGATTCAAAAGAACTTACTAAACTCATAGATGAAGCGCTTGTATACAACCCCTCTATCCAACTAGCATATCAGCGCATAGAGCAAGCAAAGCAAATCGCCTTGCAAAAACGCTCCATTTTGATTCCTTGGTTTAATTTGAGTTTTAGCGAGCAATTTTCTCAAGGAAGCAAAACAGGCCAAAATGCTGAATTGAATCCCTCTCTTCCACTCAATGGCAATTTACTAAATCTTGCTTTGACGATGAGCTACCCTTTTGATTTTTGGAACAAATATAGAAATATGTTTGCAGCAGCACTTGGCATTGTTAAAGCACAGCAAGCAGAAGAAAAACAAGTGGAACTTCTCATCACAACAGCTCTAGCAGAAGCCTATTTTTCTTTAGCAATCAACCTCGAGAAAAAAACTCTTTATGAAAAACTTCTTTCTTTACAAACAAAGCTTGCGAATCTCGATGACCTTTTAAAGGTAAGTGGGCTTGATTCCAATTTTCCTGTCTATTCCTCTATAGAAACTAGAGAAGATGCAAAAAAAATGGTACTAGGCATAGAAGATGAAATAGCTATCAATCGACATTTGATCAATGCACTGATTGGTAAAAGCCCAAATGCGAATATTGAAGTTCTTTTTTTATCTAAAGCACCTAAAAAGCTTTCTGTTCCTGAGAATATCTCTTTGAATCTTGTTGCCAAAAGGCCTGATCTGATGGCAGCTGTTTGGAGAATGGAGTCGTTATCGCATGAGGTGGGCGCTAAAGTAGCTGATTTTTTTCCAGATGTCACACTGCAAGCACTTTTTGGATTGCAAACGTTGCAGCCATCTAAATTTTTTACGAATCAAGCAACCACTTTTTCTGTTACTCCCGCATTCAACCTCCCCATTTTTACAGCGGGCTATATCAGAGCGGGTGTTGATGAAAAAAAAGCAGAATTTGAAGAAGCTGTAAGAGAGTACAATCGTCTTGTATTAGAAGCTGCAAAAGAGGTATCTAACAAATTAGTCAGCCTGCAAACGTTTTATGAGCAAAAAATGAGTCAGCAAGTAATTGTAGAAAATGCACAACTGCGTCTTTCTTTGAGAAAAGCAAGAGTTGACTCAGGTCTAGATAACCTCTTAGATCTTTATCATGAAGAAATCGCGCTTATCCATAGAGAGCTGCAAAACCTCGATCTTCTTTTCGGACAATATTATTCTGTTGTGGAGCTCATCAAAAGCTTAGGTGGAGGATACGATGATCAAACGAGTTAATCGTGTCTTTGTGATCATTCTATCTATGCTTGGTGCTTTGCTTTTTTTATGGCTTATCTATTTTCGCCACCACAAGTTCACAGATGATGCCTATGTGATGGGCAATCAGATCATTTTGACTCCGCTGCATGAAGGGATTGTAACGAATATTTACTTTGACGACACCTTTGCCGTTAAACAAGGAGATCTATTAGTCCAGCTCGATGAAACAGATGCATCGCTTGCATTAGGTGTAGCAAAAGAAAATCTAGGGAAAATTACAAGAGAGCTTTGTCAGATGTATCACGAGCTTTTCGCGCTCGAAGATGAAATACAGGTGAAAGAAGCAGAGTATGTTAAAGCAGTTCAAGACTTGCAGCATCGAGATCTTGTGATTCAGTCCGGTGGCGTTTCATTAGAAAACTATGAACATGCACAAGCGGCTCTTCTTTCTAGCTATTTTTCTTTGGAGCAAACAAAAAATCTCTACAAAAAACAATACGCTTTTTTGCAAGGCACCTCAATTCGTAACCACCCTATGATCATGAAGGCATTTGATGATCTAGTAACAGCTTGGGTCTATTTGTATCGATGTAAAATTTATGCCCCTAATGATGGCTTAGTGGCTCAAAGAAAAGTGCAAGTGGGAATGCAAGTTCATGCAGGAGAGCCTCTTTTAGCGGTGATACCTCTTGATCAAATCTGGGTGAATGCAAATTATAAAGAAACTCAAATGCGGCACATGCAAATAGGGCAAAAAGCGATTCTTACTGCTGACTATTATGGATATACCATTTTTTTTCACGGCAAGGTAGTAGGTCTTCCAGGAGGAGCCGGGAATGCGTTTTCTTTACTTCCTCCGCAAAATCTTTCAGGCAATTGGATCAAAATTGTTCAGCGTCTTCCTGTGCGTATAGAGATAGATAAAGAAGATCTCGTTAAACATCCTCTTAGAATCGGTTTGACGATGACTGCTGTTACAGATGTACGAGCGCCCAAAGATTCTCATCAAACCGCTTCTCCTCAGTATGCTACCTCTGTTTTTAAAAAAGAGGAGGATGAAGGCTGGAAAATAGCTAACGAAATCTTTTTAGCCAACATGGATCCTTTGCTAACTGAATATATAGACGTCCCCTTTTATGAGTAAAAAAATCATTATATTGATACTTTTATTCATCTTTGGAGTGCTATTCAATTTTTCTATCACGACCATGTCAGCAATTTATATTGTAGGTGATCTAGGAGGAAGCAGCTTTATTGCTCCCTATGCGATGTCTTTTTTTGGTGTCGGAAATGCCTTAACTTTGCCTTTAGCCAATTACATGCGCTTAAGAGTTGGCTTTAGAAAAGCTATTCTATTTACCCTCTTTTCTTTTGCATTTGTCACATCCCTTGTAGGATGTGCTACTTTTTTCCCCTCTTTCATTTTTCTACGCTTTCTTCAAGGGGTTTTTGCCGGCCCCCCTTTTATTTTAGCGATGGCCCTTATGAAAGAAAATGCTACAGAAGAGCAAAGAGAAATTTTCTTGAAATGGGTCATTTTATCATTTCTTACTGCATCTGTGCTCGGCGGCTCTTTTAGTGGTGTGATTGCTTATATGCGTTCATGGCAAATCAGCTTTTTTATCGACGCAGCACTACTTTGGATCCTTTTTGGGTATATGGCAAAATACCTCCCCGATTTTGAAAATAAGGAGCCTTGTACAGGTTTTGATTTTTTAGGTTATGGCTATTTTGTTTTTTTTGTGGCCCCTTTTGCCTTGTTTTTGATTTTAGGGCAACAGCTTGACTGGTTTAGATCCCATTTCATAACCATTTGTTTTTTTGTATCGCTATCTTCATTGATAGGACTGATCTATCGCTGCACATCCTCTAAAAATCCTTTAATCAATTTTACGTTATTCAAAAATCTAAGTTTCTCTTTTGCTATCGCTACTGCATTTTTTCTTTTTTCCTCTTACTATGGTCTATTGAATAATCTTTCTCTTTGGCTAAGTATCGATGTAAATTACACACCCGCATGGGTGAGCTTTTCCCTATTGATGATGGTAGCTGCTGCGATTGTTTTTAATGAAATTTTATGGAAAAAAGAGTATCGAGGCAGCTGGGTCATTTTGCTATTGGGTATATTCTTACTTGGCTGGTCTTGTTTTTACTCGCAAAAATTCAACGTAGAGATCAATTTTGGCAGGATCGCATTTGCTAGATTGCTTGCCGGTTTTGGTTCTGCGATGTTTTTACCAACACTGATGTCAATCATTTTACGCTCTCACCCTGATGAAAAGAGGATACCTGTTGTTTTATGCTTTCAGCTCGCAAGGGTTCTTTCAAGTACTTTCGGGGTCGCTTTCTACTCTACAATGTGGCAAAGAAGAGCAGTTTTTTATCATAGCCGCCTAGGAGAGCAGATGACAATTTACTCCCCCTTGACAAAAGCCAAATTTTTAGAACTTAAAAGCTTTGATCTCTCAGACGGCCAAGCACTAGCCGGTCTAGAAAAAGCGCTGGATCTTCAGTCGAGATCTCTAGCTTTAGCTGACTGCCTTTACTTTATTGGATGGATTACTGTAGCCCTATTTTTAGGTCTCATCGTAAAACATGGCTTTTTAGACAAAGTGCTTAAAAAAGAAGAAATATCAGAAAGGTAAAAACACTTGATGATTTTGACCCCTTGGTGATTAAGGGGCGCTAATCTTTTGTCTTGGATTGTGTCGATATTTTCTATACGCATAAAAAAGTAAGACAGGAGAAATCATTACAACATTTCCCATCAAAATCATCATTGCATAGTGAAAGCTCGACTCTACCTCAATCATATTGGGGATAAAATAGCCGACAACAATGGTTAATATAGCTCCAATAAGCCCTAAACATACAGTAAGAACCATACCCATATTTTTTCCTGGAATCTTAAACGACTTGGGCCTATCGATAAAGCGGTAGTGGAGTCTTAGCGCCGATAAGAACATAAGGATGTACATTTTCATGTATAAGGCGGTGCTTAAAGCGGTCAAAAACCAGTAAAAGGCATTGATAGTCGGTACTAAAAATAGTGCAAAGCATAAAAGTGTAACAACAGCTGCTTGCATGAGTAAAATATTCGATGCCACCCCGTAGCGGTTCTTTTTAGTAAAAAATGGAGGCAAAAAGCCAAATTCCGCGGCATGCAAAAGCCCTTTAGCAGGAGATATAAGCCAGCTAATCATATTGCCCATGCTACCTAATACAATCAAAAAAGCTAAAACAGGTGTCGCCCAGCTCATATGAAATGTTTTAAAAAAATAAGAAAAAACCTGAAGAACACCTGCAATCAAATTGATATTTTCTTCCGGCATCACCACAGCGATAGCAAGTGATCCAAATAACATGGAACACAAAATAAATGAGCTTGCAATCAAAACTGCTTTGGGAAAATTTCTTTGTGGTTCTTCAATGTCATTGACGTGGACACCAGCGAGTTCCATTCCTAAAAAAGAAGCCATGACCGAGACCAAAGAGACCCAGGTATCTTTGTTTTGCCAGCTAGGCAAGATCTCACTTACGCTAAAATTGATTTGCAAGGGATGTCCGCTTGCCACCCAAACGATTCCTAATACGGTGAGCAAAATCATAGGAAACATCGTTCCGATCATGCCGAAGATCTCATTGACCTTCAAAGAGACATTCACCCCAAACATATTGATAAAGGTCATCGACCAAAAAATGGCCAAAACGACACTAAGGACATAAACAGGCGAAGAGGCAAGCTCTGGATTGATCAAATAAGCAATGCTGCCTGCAAGAAATGATAAAATGGTGGGATACCAGCAAACGGTGTTTACCCATTGAAGCCATATCGCTAGCATCGCTGTCTTACCGCCAAAAGCGCGATTTACCCAATAATAGATTCCCCCTTTTCCGGGGAAAATTGCAGAAAGCTCTGCCGCTACAAGCGCTGTTGGCACCAAGAAAATACAGGCTGCGAAAATAAAAAAGAAAATTAACGAGCTGCCAAAAAGAGCTGTAGAGGGTAAATTTCTGATACTATCGACCGAAGCGATGATCAAAATGATCAAAGAAGCTAGAGATATTTTTTTATGCATGAAATGTTTATACCACTTCTGTTAATATGTTTCCATGACAAACTACGCTCTTAGTCTTTCATTAACAACATGGAAGGAATGGGTTAAATCCCAAAATGCTCCCGCTTATGTGGCAGATCAAATTTATTCTTGGATTTTTTCCAAAGGATGCCTTGATCCTCAAAAATTTTCTAATCTCCCTAAAGAGATTCGAGACAGTTTACAAGCATCTTTTACTTGGGATCTTCCTGAAATCGATGCACATTTGATTTCAAAAGATGGTTCTGAAAAATTTCTTTTAAAGACCAAAGATGGCTTTGTCTTTGAAATGGTCTTTATGTTTTACGACGATCGGTCAACCCT
>VGMA01000012.1 GCA_016866575.1 Chlamydiota bacterium | reverse complement strand
AATATAAAAAAAAAGAAAATCATAATATCTGTTCAATTTAAAGCTCTTAATTGAATCAAATAAAGGAGCCCTTTATGGGAAACAAAAATCTAAATTCAGAAAAAAAATATGAAAGCACAGCTCAGAATTGCGCGTCTGCTGATTTAATCTGCAATCATACAACTACGAGTTACTGTGAGTGTATGCATGCATATTTTGACGACGTATGCACTTGTATTAAGCTGCTCAAGTTAGCAAATGTATCAACAGATTCTTGTGGATGCTAAAAATGGAAAATAACAATTCGATTACATATGATGAGTGCTATTCAATATTGATATTTTGCCGCAATAAATATCCTGAAAAAGGGATAGATTTTTGTAATTGTGTCCAAAGTATCACAAAAGAAGATTATTGCTTTTGTATTACTGTCTTTGACTTCACAGATTATTGTCCATGTAACTGATACCTTTAGTAAAAATGGAGCCAAGATGAAAAAACATTCTCAAACGAATTTCAATATAGATGGATGCAGTAATACCATAACAAGTTGTTTTGAAAATTTTGACGCAAATCAATATCAAAAATCTTGCAACTGCATGCTAGAGACCTACCCAACTTTAAGTGATATGTGTAGTTGTTTAGAAACGATTTATGACGATTATTATTACATGCTTTGCGGATGTGCATTTTTACAAAAAAAACGGCAATAACTTTTCAATACATGTCAAAAAAAAACTTCAAAATTCTAATAAGATAAACCTATGAACTTAAGTGATGATCAAGAGCTATGCTCAGATAATTATTACAACTGTCTCACTAAAAATCTAAACACCAAAAATGGATCCATCGAAATGGTATGTTCTTGTCTTAAAGAGCACTACTTTACACAAGATGCACTTTGCTTTTGCTTAGCTACAATACCAACATCTATTTGTGATTGTAGCTAATTTTAGGTAAATGATCTTTGAAACAAGATCATTTACTTGGAAAAAGCTCTTTGAACTGGTCTCTTAAAGAAGATGGGACGACTTCATCGACACCTGTTTTGTCATACATCAAGAAATACATGCATGAAAACATGATACCGAGGGCTGGACTGAAAATTGCCACTAAAAGAGAAATAGCACATACAAGTGCACGTTTAATGGAAAGCCAAGATCTAGCTACCGCTCTTTTTAAGAAATTGACTCTACCAAAAAAGAGTAGATGCAAGGAAAGCTTCACCACAAAAGAGGCGATTGCATAAATGCCCCAAAGAAGATCTGCTATCAATAAAAGTAAGAAGAAGAATCTAGCTGCTAGGGCTGAAAAAAAATGATCTTTAGAACTTGCTGTACCTTGAATGTAATTTTCATCAATGTGGTTGGTAGCAAAAGCTCTTGGATCTATGGAAGGTTTAGCAGTATGAGAAGGATTTTCTTGTATTTCTTTCTCATAATAGTCAAAGATGTTGTAAATAGCCATCTACCCTCTTCTCTTTGAAATTTTGTTAAATCCGTTCAATCCGGCTATTCTATAGCCTTCAGCGAACGTAGGATAATTAAAAATCTGATCGACAAAGTACTCTATTTTTGCATTAAACGACATTGCTACTTGCCCGATGTGAATCACTTCTGTTGCACCGCGTCCTATGATGTGGATTCCCAAAATTTCCAACGTTTCTGCGTGGAAGAGTATTTTAAAAAATCCGGGTTCGTTGCCTGCAATGTGGTTACGTGCAATTTCATAATAATATGCACGTCCGACCTCATAATGGTAACCTAGCCGTTTGAGATCTTCTTCAGTATACCCACATGAAGAAATTTCTGGAATGGTATAAATTCCATAAGGGTACTTTTTGGGGAACAAATGACTCTCGAAACCGCAGACATGTTTTGCCGCAAGTCTTCCTTGCTCAAAGCTTGTGGATGCCAAACTTGGCCCTCCGATCACGTCACCGACAGCATAAATATTTTCTCTTTTTGTCTGAAAAAAATCATTCACTTCGATGTATCCGCGCTCGTTTAATTTGACCCCTGCTTGATCTAAACCAAGCATATCTGCATGAGCCTCACGACCTAAAGAAAAAAGAAGCGTTTCTGCTTGATATCGGCTTTGATCTTTACAGACAACATTTGCAAGACCATTTTCAATCGATACATTCTCGATTTCTTTTTCAGCGACAAATTCCAATCCACTTTTTTGCAAAGCAAGTTCTAGGTATTTACCCACCTCGACATCCAAAAAAGGGAGAATATGAGATCTGCGATCTAGCACAGTGACTTTTGCCCCAAGCATGCAAAAAAAGCTGGCATACTCCATACCAACCACTCCGGCCCCTAGCACAATAACCGATTCAGGAATATGGCCGATCTTGAGTAATTGTGAAGAATCGCAAATCACTTTTCCATCAAACGGGATATCTGTTGGATTTCTCGGTTTTGAACCAGCCGCAATGATCGTTTTTTCTGCGTAGATTTCCTCAACAAGCTTTCCTTCATGATCTACTATTTTTAAATGTTCATGATCTAAAAAGCGAGCAGCTCCATAGAGAATTTCCACCTCGTTTTTCTCAAACTGTCTCAGTAGCTGATTTTTTTGTAAGTTGATAATGAAATTGAGTCTGTGGTTCAAGTCGTTGATCGAAACTTTTTTAGGCTGATACGAGTCTGCATAAAAGCTTCTTGTATGAAAACCAGTAAGATCCAAAATCGCTTCGCGTAATGATTTTGAAGGCATCGTGCCTGTATGTAGACTTGCTCCACCGATAAGATCTTTTTCAATGACTACGACCTTTTTGCCAAGCTTCGCTGACTGCATAGCTGCTTTTTGCCCCGCAGGTCCTGAACCGATGATCGCAACGTCAAATTTACGCATAGTAATCCGGACATTACTTTGAAAAATATTTTTTTACAACCCCCGGCTTTTCTTGTGTATATTAATTATTTGAAAACGAAAGACTTCAAAATAAGAAGATCAAGCTTCTTCTTGTCGAAAAAATCTAAATAGATCCAAAACAGCTTCTGCTTTCAAAAGATAGCAAAAGAGCAAAAAAGAGATGCCGAAGGTGCTAGTTAGCAAAATAAATTGCCTGATTTGCTCTGAAAAAAGTCTACAAAATGTCGTAGATTCTTTGTTCAACATAATCCAAAAGGTAGGATCTTGGCACACAAACACATCGATACCCAACACCAAAAGGGCCGCGAAGAGAGCAGCTCCTAAAAGTCTTATAAAAGAAGGCAAAAGGGGCTTTATCGAAAACACCCTCTCTTCTTTGAGAAGATAGAGCAAATTGAAAAGCGAAGAAAAACTTGTTGCAAGTGCAATGCTCAAAGGGCCTAAAGAGAGGCCGAAAACAAAAATAGTATTGAGCACAGTGTTACAAATCACTGCATAAATAGAGGCTTTTGTCGGGGTCCAAAAATCTTCTCTCGCATAAAAAGAGGGTGCTAGTAGAAGAACAAATGCAGCAGGTATCAACCCGATTCCATACCCCCAAAGACAAAGGGTTGTCTGCAAAGTCGCATGAGGATCAAAATTTCCATGTCCATAAATCAAATTCACAGAAGCAGCTCCTAGAACAAAAATTGCCATAGTTGTTGGCATCAAAAAGCTCCAAGTACGTGAAAGAGCAAAACTCATCAAGCGGTGATAGCTTTCACTGTCATCGTTTTTCACGCTTCTCGACAAAGCTGGCATCAATGCCGATGCTATAGCAATGCCAAATAACGCAAGTGGAAGCTGCTGAAGGCGATGAGCATAACTTAAGTAAGCCGGACCTGAAAGCGAAGCAAATCTTGCAATGATGACATCTACAGCACTATTGACTTGCACCGCTGCCACACCCACTACTCCTAAAAGAAGCGGTGATATCATGGTTTTAAGTTCTGGGGCAAAAAGATTTGGTCTCATCCATTCGCTAGTATCTAAATGTTTTTTTAAATACCTCAATACAGCCGGTATGGTCACTAGACATTGTAAAAAAAATGCGGCAACAATAGCGCAAGAAATTGCGATCATAGCGCTATAGGCCGAAAATTGATAAAAAGCCCAAATCGCTGCGATCCAAACAAGGTTGAATGCAACGGGCGCTACCCCCGGTATGAAAAAATTTCTTTCACACTCTAAAAGTGCACTTGTCAATCCAAATAGACAAATAAATAATATACCAGGAAGCATCAGCATGGTTAAGTAAAGAACTTCTTTAGCGTCAGCTGACAATAAATTTGATCCTAAAATACTGATGCAAACGGCCTCTAAGCCAACCACAATTAAAGTTAAAAAAATTGCTAAAGAAAAAAACAGATCGCGAAAAAACCGGGCAGCTTCTTCAGGTGATTGCTTACGAATTTTTTCAAAAAAAGGGATAAAACCGTTGAGTAAAGCTCCCTCTCCAAAAAGCCTTCTTAAAAGATTTGCTAGGCGAAAAGCTACTAAAAATGACGCGACTGCTGAAGAAGCTCCAAAACAAAATGCCATCGATATGTCCCGAAGCATACCGCTAACTCGGCTTATAAAGGTCCCTGTAAGAAAATGGAGCGCAAATCGGCTTACGCTCTTGCAGCTATCATCTGAAGCCATATGTAGATCAGCTCTTATGTATATCTATATGTTTACATAAAAGGGATTTTTCTGATATGATTCCCCTCATTAAAATATCAAGGGATATCTACAATGAGCAGACTCTGCCAAATCACGAAAAAACGCCACCGCCCTGGGATGACTTACACAATCCGCGGGATTGCAAAAAAGAAGAAAGGGATTGGTTTGAACAAGGTCGGTTCAGCAAAGAGACGTTTCTTTGCAAACATTAGAAAAAAGCGACTTTGGAATCCGGAAGAAAAACGTTTCGTCACCTTAAAGCTTTGTGCACACGGCTTGAAAATTGCCGAAAAACAAGGCATCTCTGCAACTGTAAGAAAACTTCGCAGAGAAGGCGCGAACATCTAATAGTCTTTGTAGTGCCGATCACTTTGTTACTGATCGGCATATTTTCTTTTTTTAGCTCCCCCCTGCCCACAAAAAATCACCCTCTCCGTTTTTACAGCTCTGAATCACGAGATGATTTGAAAAAAATTTTCTCTTTGTGCATCGACAGCGCAAAGCACTCCATCCACACCTCTTCTTTTGGCTACTCCGATATAGAGATGCTCTCTTTACTCAAACAAAAAAAAGCATCTGGAATCGATGTCACGCTTCACCAGGAAAACACAAAAAAAACACGCGGCATTCGGCATAGAAAATTTTTGATCATTGATGAAGAGCTCGTCTGCATCTCTTCTGTCAATTTGACACTCCCCTCCTTGACAGTTCATAACAACATCGCTTTGATGCTCTATGATCAAAATTTAGCAAGATCCATGTTAGAAAATCGTTTTTACGAAACAAACCAATATAGCTACTACCCCTTATCCTCTTGCGGCTCTTTAGCTCTTGATAAAGTGCTATTTTTGATCGAAAATGCTAAAAAATCGGTGCAAGTTGCCATGTTTACCTTAACGCATCCACAAATTGTACATGCCCTTATTCAAGCTTCTTCTAGAGGAGTATCAGTCAAAATCCATTTAGATAAACAAAGTGCAAAAGCTGCTTCAAAAAAAGCTTATGAAACACTCAAAAATAGTGGAATTGAAATTTTTCAAAACCAAGGAAAACAGCTATTTCATCATAAGTGCGCTTTGATCGACGAACAAATATTGATTTTCGGATCAGCCAATTGGACTAAGTCTGCTTTTGAGTTCAATGATGAAGATCTCATGGTCATAAAAATCGACTCACATGAACATCAAAAATTTTTTCGCCGTTTCTTTACTTCTATTCAATACACTTGAATAATGCAGTTTATGGATACAGCTATATTTTCTACGTTTTCTATTGCTTTTTCACTTTTCTTATTGATGGATCCGATCGGAAACATCCCTTTGTATCTTGTCATTTTGAAGCATACACACCCTTCAAGACAGCGTAAAATTATTTTTCGAGAAGCATTAATTGCCTTAGTGATCATTATCTTATTTGCATTTTTAGGAAATGGTCTCATGAGCATATTGCATATATCGCATGAAACGATCTATATTTCAGGGGGTATTGTTCTTTTTTTACTCGCTGTACAGATGGTCTTTCCCGGTAAAGGAGGGCTTCAAGAGTCTTTGATGACAAGTCATGAAGAGCCTTTAATCTTTCCTCTGGCTGTTCCACTTTTAGCAGGCCCTTCAGCATTGGCCGCTGTTATGATTTTTGCTAGACAAAGCTCACCTATTATGGATCTAATTATAGCCATTTTGCTAGCTTGGGCGGCATCTACATTGATTTTACTAGCATCACCTTGGATTGCCAAAATTTTTGGTGAAAGGGGGCTTAAAGCGCTTGAACGGCTTATGGGTCTAATTTTGATCTTGATCTCTTTACAGATGTTCCTTGAAGGTGTTACAATTTACCTTGAAACATGAACATCGTTTTACTTTTAAGTTACGAAGGGACAAGATACCAGGGATTCACTCCTGGTATTGTTAGCTGCCTTGAAAAAGCGCTTGCATCCCATCAAATTACCTTCAGTAAAATCCAAGCCGCATCAAGAACGGATGCAAAAGTGCACGCAAAGGGGCAAGTAGTAAACTTTTTTACCCCAAAGCTCCCCTTCCCTATAGAAAAGTTCCCTTTGATCATCAACCACTCTCTTCCCGAAGATATCCGAATATTAGAGGCAAGAATCAAGGACAACTCTTTTCATGCTACTTTAGATGCTAAAAGCAAGGAGTATTGTTACTATCTAAGCACAGATAACGTACAGCTTCCCTTCGAAAGAAATTTCGCATGGCATTACCCCGTAGCACTCGATTTAACTTTAATGCAAAAGGCTTCAGAATATTTTATCGGAGAAAAGGATTTTACAAGCTTTGTGAACCAAGGATCTGATAGGGATATGAAAACCTTGAGTACAATCACTAAATGTAGCATCGAAAAAAAATCTTGCGTTATCTTCACCATTCATGGCAGCCACTTTCATTATAAAATGGTGCGAAATATCGTCGGAACCCTTGTCTACATAGGACAAGGGAAAATCAAAATCGAAGAGCTTAAAACGATTTTTTCTTCATCTGATCGCACATTAAGCGGCATCACAGCTCCTGCACATGGACTTGTGTTAAATAAGGTACACTATTAAACTCTACATGAACTTTCTTGCAGAACTTTTGAGGTGCTGGAAATCTCTATTTTTTGTACTAGAAAGCTAGTAACCTTAGTAAAAGCAACAATATTGAAATGCAGGTAAATAATGACAACAAGAAATGACCCTTGCTGGTGCGGAAGCGGAAAAAAATGGAAAAAATGCCACTACCCGCAAACAAGTGAAAATACTAAGGTCACAGACATTGCAAAAATCTACCGCAAAGAGCACGATATCATCTTAAAAACCCCTCAACAGATCGAAAAGATCCGTGCTGCTTGTAAACTCACTGCCGATATCCTACAGAAAGCTGTTGCTTTCACGAAAGAAGGGGTTACGACAAAACAAATTGATGCTTACGTAGCCAAGTTGACCAAAGATGCAGGTGCGATTGCAGCCCCTCTCAATTATGGCGAGCCACCCTATCCTTTCCATATTTGCACATCTTTAAACGATGTGATCTGCCACGGCTTTCCAGATGATGTTCCTCTAAAAGCAGGAGATATTGTAAATATCGACATATCCTGCATCCTTCACGGCTATTATGGAGATGCAAGCGCTATGGTAGCAATAGGAGATGTTAGCGAAGAAAAAAGAAAAGTAGTAGATGTCGCCCACATTTCTTTACTTAAGGCAATTTCTATCGTAAAACCAGGCGTTTTACTCAATCAAATCGGCGAAGTGATCGAATCGTATGCCAATAAAATGGGCTGCTCTGTTGTCGATGAGTTTGTTGGACATGGAATCGGTCTAAAGTTCCATGAAGCACCAGCCATCCATCACAATAGAAATGACTATACTATTCCTTTAGCAGAAGGGATGATTTTTACGATCGAACCGATGATCAATGCAGGAGCGCGCAAAAGCAAAATCGATGCCAACGGTTGGACGGCAAGAACAATAGATGGTAAAGCCAGCGCGCAGTGGGAGCACACGATCTTAGTAACATCTACAGGCTACGAAATCCTAACAATCCTGTAGGGATACTAAATGATCTAGTAACAAAAAAAGCGGCAAAAATCAGCGCAAAAGCCATAAACCATGCACTAATCGTTGTTCCTAAAGACGATACCCTGATCGCTATACGATGAACCTTTGAGCCTTGCTGCACGTGCGAGCATCTATTCTTTAGAGGCGCTAAAGCTTTTGTCTGATCTTTAGCATGCGGTATAAAAGAGCCTTCAAACGGCTGCTTGCCATTAGCTATATGCATGTGCTCTATAGGGGGAGCTGAAGCGTTGTTGTATTCGACACCTTCTTCGTGTAGCTCTAATGGTGGAGCTGAAGCGTTTTTAAATTCTTCTATATCTGACCTTATCAAAGGTGAAGCTATCTCTGTTATCAGCTTTGCAACAGGCAATTTCTGATCATCTTGCTCCTTAAGCGTTTCTACAGATACAACCTCAGCTAAAGGGATATTTACTTCGAAATTAGATACTTTCATGAAAACCTTAAATATAGAATCGAATTAATATAAATTATAATACAAATTTATTAAAAATTCAAATAATATTTATTGTTTATTTGCATTATCATAGTATTTGCAGCCCTCCGCAAAAAGGCAATACAGACTTCCTAATGAAATAAGAAAGATGAGATCTACAACTAAAGCACTAAAAACCAATGCAACTTTTCCTGCTTTCGAATCTGCTTGTGTTTTGAATGTTAAAAATTCCCAATATCGATCATAAAGGGGTGGGGACTTCTTAGGTAACTGATCAATAGAATCTTGGAATTCTGTTAAGGTAATACTACGCAAAGATTCCTGATCACTGACTGGATCTGTTATTTCAGAATCATCATCAGTTTCCACTCTTTTTTCAGGTGCAATAACGGATTTAGCCGATTGAACTGTAGCTACACTTTAATTCGAATTTCGATTGGTTAATTCAACTATTCGTTTTTTATCTGCTTTTAGCATTTCATCATATTCTGGTTTTTGCCCCAAAAATAAACTATACCTTGGCAAAACAGCAGACATAAAAACGCCCCTTATTATCAAAACAAAAGTTATTATTAAAAAATATTATAATATAACTTTTAATTTTAAACAATAAAAAGCGTTAATTTAATTTTAACTATCTATCAAAAAATGCACTTATTGACCCTACAATATTGCCATGGTCATTGTAAAGGGGCCTTTTACTAGCAATGATGTGGTGCACTACCCCCTCTTTATCAACAAGATGCGATTTGCAAGAGCGAGCCTCTTTCCATTCGCACTCAAAATTCACCCCCAAGCGAGCTGAAATCTCTCGATCATTTTTACCTATAATATCCTCAGGCATAAGACCTAAGAATTCAGCAAATGCGTTATTGCACCCAGCAAAGCGGTTTTGGCTGTCTTTCCAAAAAACATATGCGGGCAGCTGCAAAAGGGCTTGCAGGTTCTCTTTGTCATGTTTTCTCATCGTTCTTCCTCCGGAAGGCAAAGGCCAATGATTCCCACTACATTACCTAAGGAGTCTATCAAAGGCTTTTTGTTTGCGATCATTCTAACAGGATGATCTGCTTGATTATAATAGGTCTCATGGATGGCCCATCTTGGTCTTCCTGAGCGCATAATCTCTTGATCTTGTTTAAGATAGTGACTGGCTCTTTTGGATAAATGTTCGATCTCAAAGTCAGTTTTACCAATTACGGCCTCTTTTTTAACGCCGATCATGGTTGTAAATTCTTCATTACAACCTAGATAACGCCCTTCGGCATCTTTCCAGAACACACATCCAGGGACTTGCTCTAGTGACTGCCATAGAAGCTCTTCTGATGATCTTTCGTGCATTCTCACCTCCTTTCCTACATTTATTAGGTAAAAGGGGGGAAATAAAAGCAAGGGGGTTATTTGATGTTTTTTGAGATTACTTTTGCAAGATCTTGAAGGGTAATCCTTTCTTGACCTATAGGAGCGCTAGCTCTTGGAGCTCTTTCTCTTTTGACTTTTTCTTGGATCTTTTTCTCTTTTCTTTGCTCAGTCAAAAGCAAGCGTAATTGGAAATTGTCAAAGCGAAATTCATTGAGTTCATCAATTCTCTTAAGAGATTCTTCATCGCTAAAAATGGGCTTATGCTCTTCTTTTACAACCTCTTTAACTTTTTCGATCTCTTGAGAAAGCAAGTAAACTTGATCGCTAAGCTCTTCTCTTTCTTTTAAAAGATGTTCTAAGCGGTGGCGATGCCGCGCTGACTCGCTACTAGCTATTTCAATGAGCTGTTTTAAAGCCTCAACTCTCTCTTCATGTTTTTCTTCTAAAACGATTTGATCTTGCTCAAGGCCACTGATCTTTTCTTTTTCTTTGATCAATTGATGCTGGAGCGTTTCAAAACGTGCCTTCCATAAATTACTATTTTCTAATTCATTCTTTAAGGCTTGATCTTTCTGAATTTTTTCTTCAAAAAAGAGGCTTTCTCCTTCAGCAAGAAGATAAAACGCTACAAATAGTGAGCAAAACCAAAAGCAGTTCCATAACCCTATTGTTTGTCTATTGGTGAAATAAGCAAACAGAGCAATAGATGCTATTGAAAGCGCAGCTAAAACTACACCCTTGAAGTGCAGTCTGTGGATCATGAATATAGCTATAGATGCAGCCGCAAGATAGGCTGCAGAAAATGCCTGATCGTGCAAAATCAACAAGGCAGAGAGCAGTAAAAGCATTGCTGTTGCTGCTTGTTGAACGCTGATTCGGTTTTTTAGGTTATTCCAAAGCAAATTCACCATCACTCTACATTACTGCAAAGAGGAAATATCCTCAAGGATTGCGCACACCATTTCAAAACCCTTTTTGTGCTGATCCAATCCAAACCATTCATTAGGAGCATGGATATTGTTATCGATAAATCCTACTCCAGGGAAAACACACTCCGCGCCAGACAATTGGATAAGTGTTGTCGCTACAGGAATGCTACCGCCACTTGTATAAAATAAACAAGGTTTTCCGAATGTTTTTTCATACGCTCTTTTTACACTCTCTGCAAGTGAGGATTTAGTCGATGCTCTATAAGCTAGGCCATGGCCGTGCTCTTTTACATTTAGTTCAACTTCTTGGGGGATTTTTTTTCTTAGAAAATCTTTCACTAAGGTAAATATTCTCTGAGGATCTTGTCCGGGAACTAGCCTACATGAAATTTTACAGCTTGCCTTAGCAGGTAAAACTGTTTTAAATCCTTCTTCAGTGTAGCCCCCCCACATTCCGTTTACCTCTAAAACAGGCCGGAGCATATTCGCTTCTTTTGGATGAACACCTTTTTGAGCAAACAGGCGCACTCCAAATTCTTTTTGATAAGAAGAAGAATCAAAAGCAAGATCAAATTGCTTTTTTTCATCTTCTGATAAGCTCTTTACATGATCATAAAATCCTTCGATTACCACCTGGCCATTTTCATCATGAATCGAACTTAGTGCTTTGGCAAGTACGTGGATTGGATTTGCAGCAATTCCTCCATGCTCTCCTGAATGCATATCGATATTAGAAACCACAACTTCTGCTTCTAAAGATACAATTCCTCTGCATCCTATGCATACGTGAGGAGCCTCAAATGTTCCTATGCCCATATCGACAATCAGTAAGTGATCCGCTTTGAGACGGTCTTTGTAAAGATGTCCATGCTTCATTAAAGAGGTGCTGCCGCTTTCTTCTTCACCATCGATCAAGATTTTGATGTTGCACTTTGTAGCTTCTTTATGATGCAAAAACGCTTTAATTGCTGTTAAGGTATAATGGCACTGACCTTTGTTGTCTTCAGCTCCCCTTGCATAAACTTTGCCGTTTCGCACTGTCGGTTCAAATGCAGGAGTTTGCCAAAGATTTACCGGATCTTCTGGTTGCACATCGTAGTGTTGATAAAACAAAATCGTTGGTAAAGATGGATCTACAATATACTCTCCAAAAACAGAAGGTTGTCCGTGAGGAAAATCCCATTTTTCTGCTTTAAAACCCATGCTCTCAAGTCTGCTTATGAGCCACTTGGCACAATCTTGCATATCTTGATGATGTTTGCTTTTTGTCCCTACTGTAGGAAAACGAAGGAATTGAAAATACTCTTCTAAAATTTCACTTTCATGTGTTTTGTACCAGTTTTGGAAACTATTCACAAATCCTCCTCTAAAATTCCCTGTGCGCTTTGGATAAGATATGAGGCAAGCCATTTTTCCCCCTCATACTTCATTTCTACTTCCATACTACCGTCTGGACCTGCTTGTGTGCAAGTAAGAAGAACATAACAAATCGTTCTATCTGAGATTTTTCTTTGAATGATTGCATTTAGATCTTTTTTAGAAAAATCCCCTTGATCGAACAATCCTTCGAGAATCTTTGCCATTAATACACAAAACTCATGATTGAATGCTTCTATGATCTGAATTTAATGGGATTTTCACAAAAAACCCCTTCAGAATATATTTTCAGAGCAATTGTTCCCATAAACCTAGATAATTATCAATGAAAAATATCCCTTTTGTTATCATCACAAACAAGAAAATGAGGTGAAGAATGTTCAAGCGGATCTTTCTATTCATAGCAATGAATGCTCTCGTTATCACTACGATCTCGATTGTGCTTAGTGTGTTAAATGTACGTCCCTACTTAAATGCCTATGGCGTTGACTACGTATCGCTTTTGATCTTTTGCGGGGTTTGGGGCATTACAGGTGCTTTCATATCTTTGCTACTTTCAAAACAGATGGCAAAATGGATGATGCATATCGAAATTGTATCTAGCCACGATAAGCTCTACAAGATGGTAGAAGAGCTTTCAAGAAAAGCAGGCCTTAGCCACGTACCAGAAGTAGGAATTTTTACCTCTCAAGATATGAATGCTTTCGCTACAGGACCTACTCAAAAACACTCGCTTGTCGCTGTATCAACAGCTCTACTGCACAAAATGCCAGAAGATGAGCTAAGAGCTGTTTTAGGACACGAAGTAGCGCACATCGCCAATGGTGATATGGTCACCATGACATTGCTTCAAGGAGTAGTAAACGCCTTTGTGATGTTTTTAGCAAGAGTACTCGCATTTGCTTTTTCAGGCCTTGGAAAAGATCGTGACAGCCGTTCAGGCTCATATTTGAGTTTTTCAATCTTTACCATGCTATTTGAAGTGGTATTTATGATTTTAGGAGCGATAGTAATTGCATCATTTTCTCGCTATAGAGAATTCAAAGCAGATAAAGGATCTGCTGATCTTATCGGTAAACGTGCTATGATTGCTGCTTTAGAAAGACTTGGAAAACAGCGAGAGTCTATCCAAGAAGTAAAAGCTGAATCTTTACGAGCGATGATGATTTCTCAGCCCGGCAAAAGAGGACTACTCTCTTTATTCGCAACGCACCCGCCTATTGAAGAAAGAATTGCTCATCTTGAGCGCGGCTACTAATCTTGTTGGCTGTTTTTTTAGTTTTATTGCCAGAAAAAAAAACAGCCATTTTTTTATCTATCTGTATTTTTAAAATTAATGAAGAGCAGTTTAGCTTAATTTATTTCTTTTTTATGCAAAGTATCAGATTACAAAAAAAACTAATCACTAAAGTTTTTTTAACCCATAGCACCTTTACTCTATAACGATCTTTGCTGCTTTTGTAATAGTGAATTTACCCTCTTGCTGCACTCCTCCTTCTTCATCTTCATATTCATAAGGACAAGAGCTTCCAAAAGAGGTAAGCGATGATACCTCCGTATTTCCTTTAGTATATAAACTGCAATTCAGTTTTTTAGCAAAAGCGATAGCCATCTCTTTTATCCCTTCTTTTCTGCTGTTAGAGCATGCTTCAGGATAGCACTGCTCTAAAAAGAGCACGGGCTTGCCTGTTTGATCATCCCAAAGAAGTTTCAAAATAGCCCGTGCTACTATTTTTCCTTCTTTGTTCTTGATAGCAATCATAGAAGTCTTGCCATCTAGACAATAAGCCAATAAGCATTTATTGAGATCCACATCTCCATCTATGCGCTGGCAACTCCCTTCCACTTCGGTTCCGCATAAAAAAAGATCTTCCCATCCGCGGCAAATCTCTACCTTCTCTTGTAAAGCTGTAGATGAAGTAGGTGCGTTTAGAGTCTTAATGAGACCTTTGATGTCATTTTGCAGTTCAACTTTAAAAGCACCGAGGTAAGAAGAGATCTTTTCTAGTTTTTTTACTGGATCTTGTGGATTTTCTATAAGATCTATGCACGCATCGATCACTCTTTGTTTCTTTGGATCTAGATTTTGGAGCTTTTCCCCTGTGGCTAAATAAGCTGTTAATTCAGGAAACTGATCTACTCCATCTTTATGCCAGTGCTGAGATTGAGATTTAGTTATAAAAAAATCTCTATAAGAAATTTCACTTTTTTCGCTTTTTTCCGATGTTTTAACATAAACTTCAGGACTTAAAGTGTTCCAAGAAGTGAGAATATCTGTCCCTTGACGCTCATCATACTCTGCTATTTTTTGTAGATGAGGGTTGTTGTCTATTCTCATCCTCTCTTCATTAAAGGTCCCTGATAGCACGCTAGTTCCAAATCTCTCTACAGGCTCTTGCATCTCAGGAAGCGCTCGAAGAGCTGCTAAATACGTATCGAATGCGTAGGGAATACGCATATTTCCAAAGGTTTCTATGTATTTTTGAGCGACATTTTCTATATTAGAGAGACCTCGAAAGCGATCTTCAAGAAGCGATATCCCAAAAACCCTTGTCATTTCAGGCACTAGCTCTTCAATATTCAATGTGTTCAATTCTTCAGCTTTATGTACTACACATATTGACTGCATAAGCCGAAGGCCTGAAAGCACTTGCTCTGTATCGTTTTGAGACATCACCGCTTCTAATAACTCAAGCTTTCTTCTAGGAGAAATTTCTTTAGCTCGATCTAAACTCATGACGGTTAATAAATACTGCTGCTGTAAAGGAGAGGATCTGTTGCGAAACTCAGCTCTTTTAGTATTGATCCAAGTTCCTAAAGCAACAGGTTCCCCCTCTTCGATCATCCACTTAGCAGGCACCACAGATACAAGCTGTTTATGCCTTTCTTCTCCTGCAATCTTTAAGAGAGCTTCCGTGTAACCAGGTTTTACTGTTTGACTTATAGCTTCACTGATAAGATCCTTAGCTAGAGAGCTATTGCGATATTTTAGTGCCGCCTCCAATATACCTTTGATAGGCTGCAGCTCCTCGGGGATGTCTTCTTCTACGTCATGTTTATCTTGATCGATCTTGCTTAAGAGCCTAATACAGCAATCTAAACGTCTTTGAAGATCTGAAGAATTAAACGGATTTTTCTCAAGCCAGCTTATTACTTGAACTGGCCTACGCTGAACTACAAATGCTGCAATAGTAAACCTATCTTCTTCTGGTATAGGTCCGAAATCTTTAGTTACTTCCATATAATACACTGGATCTTTTGCTGCTATTTTTGCTATTTCTATCAGCGCAAATTGATTACTAATCCCATAATTTTTAATGTAAATAGATGTTGCCCATCCATTTTGAGCTGCGGCGATCTTTGCTATCTCTATGAGCGCTCTTTGATCAGTAATACCGTAATTGTCAATGTATTCAGATATTCCCTTACCATATCGTGCAGCGATCTTCGCTATTTCTACTAGTGCATCCTCATCGGTGATCCCATAATTCTGAATGTATCGAGATAATCCCCTTCCATCTTGAGCTGCTGCAATCTTTGCTATCTCTACTAGTGCATCCTCATCGGTGATCCTATAATTCTGAATGTATTCCGATACTTCCCCTCCCTCTCGAGCAGCTACAATCTTCACTATCTCTATCAGCGCATTTTGATCCCTAATACCATAATTCTGAATGTATTGAGATAATCCTCTTCCATCTAGAGCGGCTGCGATCTTCGCTATTTCTATCAGCGCGTTTTGATCGGTAATACCATAATTCTGGATGTATTCAGATAACCCGCGTGGATATCGAGCGGCTAAGATCTTTGCCATCTCTATCAGTGCTTTTTTGTCGGTAATGCCATAATTCTGAATGTATTCAGATGCTCCACATGCATCTCTGACTGCGATCTGCGCTATCTCTATCAGCGCTTTTTTATCGGTAATGCCGTAATTCTGAATGTATCGAGATACTCCACTCCCATCTTGAGCTGCTATGATCTTCGCTATCTCTATCCTAGTTCTTTGATCTATAATGCCATAATTTTGAATGTTTTCAGACACTTCTCTTACATCTTGATCTGCTATGATTTTCACTATTTCTATCAGTGCTATTTGATCGGTAATACCATACTTCTGAATGTTTTGAGATGCTATTCTTCCATTCCAAGCTGCAGAAGTTTTGGCTATTTCTACTACAACATTTTTTTCTAGCTGCATCTTGCCAATTTTTGATATAGCTTGATTGAGTTTTTGAAGATCTCTTGCATCTAGATTTTTTAACAACTGCGGGTTGTCTTTAATCAACTCATTGATTCTCTGGCAGATATCGGATAATTTTTCTTTATTATCTCGATTAGGTTCTATTTGGGCGAGATTTTCACGAAAAGATTGTAGAATGGGATTGATCATTTATACTTTGTGTAATACAAAATTTAGTTGTTTCCTGTGCTAGAATCCTTTTTTCTATCTACAGCTCTATCGCCGCCCCTTGTGGTTTGCTCTAAAGAGCATGAAAATAACGGGCTTAAACGATCTTTGCTCCGTTTTTGATAGTGAATTTACCCTCTTGCTGTACTCCGCTAGCTCCATCTTCATATTCGTAAGGACAAGAGCTGCCAAAAGAGGTAAGTGATAATGTCTCCGTATCCCCTTCAGTAAACAAACTGCAATCGAGCTCTTTGGCAAAAGCGATAGCCATCTCTTTGATCCCTTCTTTTCTGCTACTAGAGCAAGCGTCAGGGTAGCACCGCTCTAAAAAGAGCGCAGGCTTGCCTGTTTGATCATCCCAAAGAAGCTTCAAAATAGCTCGTGCTACGATCTTTCCTTCTTTGTTCTTGATAGCAATCATAGAGATCTTACCATCAAGACAATAAGCTAATAGACATTTATTGAGATTCACATTCCCATCTATGCGCTGGCAACTCCCTGCTACTTCTGTTCCACACAAAAAAAGATCTTCCCATCCGCGGCAAATTTCCACCTTTTCTTGTACTACTGTAGATGAGACAGGTGCTTTCAAATCATTTTTGATACCTTTAATGTCATTTTGCAGTTCAACTTTAAAAGAACCGAGGTAAGAAGAGATCTTGTCTAATTTTGGTAATGGATCTTGCGGATTTTCTATTAGATCGATGCATGCATTAATCACTCTTTGTTTCTTTGGATCTTGATTTTGCAGCTTTTCCCCTGTTGCTAAATAGGTGGTCAATTCAGGGAACTGATCTACTCCATTTTTATGCCAGTGCTGATCTTGAGATTTGGTTTGAAAAAAATCTCTGAAGGAAATTTCACTTTTTTCACTTTTATCTGAAGATCTTACATAAATTTCAGGACTTAAAGTGTTCCAAGAAGAGAGGATATCTGTTCCATGACGCTCATCATACTCTGCTATTTTTTGAAGATGGGGATTGTTATCTGTCCTCATTCTTTCTTCGCTAAAGGTCCCTGATAGCACGCTAGTTCCAAATCTCTCTATAGGCTCTTGCATCTCAGGAAGTGCGCGAATAGCTGCTAAATACGTATCAAATGCATAAGGAACACGCATATTTCCAAAGGTTTCTAGGTATTTTTGAGCAAGATTCTCTATATTAGAGAGACCTCTAAAGCGATCTTCTAAAAGTGTTATTCCAAAAACCCTTGTCATTTCAGGCACTAGCTCTTCAACGTTCAATGTGTTCAATTCCTCTGCTTTATGTACTACACATAGTGTCTGAATAAGCCGAAGACCTGAAATTACTTGCTCTACATCGTTTTGAGACATCACCGCTTCTAATAACTCGAGCTTTCTTTTAGGGGAAATTTCCCTAGCTCGATCTAGACTCATGACTGTTAATAAATACTGCTGCTGCAAAGGAGAATATCTGTTGCGAAACTCTGCTCTTTTAGTATTGATCCATGGGCCTAAAGCGGTGATTTTTTCTTCTTCAGTCATCCACTTAGCGGGTATTACAGATAAAAGGTGTTTGTGCTTTTCATCTCCTGCAATCTCTAAGAGAGCCTCCACGTAGCCTGGTTTTAATGTTTGGCTAATAGCTTCCGAGATAAGTTTTTTAGCAAGAGCGGTATTGCGATATTTTAACGCCGCCTCCAATATATCTTGGATAGGCCGCAGCTCTTCGGGTATCTCTTTTTCTTTTCCTACATGTTTATCTTGATTGATCTTGGTTAAAAGCTGAATGCAGTAACCTAAACGTCTTTGAAGATCTGAAGAGTTAAACGGATTTTGCATAAGCCAATACGATACACTAAAGGGCGAATGGCAAGCTACAACAGCTGCTATCATGAACCTATCTTCTTCTGAGATAGGTCCAAAATTTTTAGTAAGTTCCATTCTATACTCTGGATCTTTTGCTGCGATATTTGCTATCTCTATCAGCGCGTTTTGATCGGTAATTCCATAATCCTGAATGTATTCAGATAATGCGCTTCCATCTCGAGCTGCTGCAACCTTCGCTATTTCTATCAGCGCGTTTTGATCGGTAATGCCATAATTTTGAATGTATTCAGATAATGCCCTTACATCTCGAGCTGCTGCAACCTTCGCTATCTCCTTCAGCGCATTTTGATCAGTAATACCAAACTTCTGAATGTTTTCAGATACTCCCCATCCATCTTTAGCTGCTATAATCTTTGCTATCTCTATCAGTCCGCTTTGACTTGTTATCCCAAAATTCTTAATGTTTA
>VGMA01000011.1 GCA_016866575.1 Chlamydiota bacterium | reverse complement strand
TTTAAATGTTCTTACAAAATTTTCCCAATCTTCAGGCCCTTGCGCTGTTTGCAAATAATCTAGCACTTGCCTATATCCTATCGCTCTTGCAGCGGAGCTATTTTCATAGATTCCTTTGGGGATAAGCTGAAGAACTTCTTCTATTAAGCCTTCTTTGATCATTTGATCACATCTTTCTTCGATTCTAGGATAAAGAAGCTCTCTTGGATAGTAAGTAAACCAGCACCTAAAGTCATACTCTTGCGGTACATCTTCTAAAGATGGTTTTGGTATCTCACTTACTTTCATCCCGCTAATCGCGATGATTTCTAGACTGCGTATAATTTTTTGGCGATCGAGCATTGTGATTGATGCCGCATGATCGGGATCGAGCTCTTTGAGCTTTTGATAGAGCATCTCCGGACCAAATTTTTCATAATCAGCTTCGAGCTGTTCTCGTATTTCCGGATCTGAAGGGGGTCCTTTAGGAGGACCATAAAGAATCGTATGGATATAAAAAGCGGTCCCTCCGACAATAATAGGCGTCTTGCCACGAGCAATAATATCATTGAATGCAATCATCGCTTCTTCATAAAAATTAACAACATTGAAGCTTTGATCCACATCACGAATATCAATCATGTGATGAGGTACTTCTTTTTGTATAGAAACTGGAACCTTAGCGGTTCCAATATCCATTCCCCTGTAGATTTGCACAGAATCACAAGAGATGATCTCGCCGTTTAGCGCTTTGGATAAAATTAAAGATAGGGCCGTTTTACCGGAGGCAGTAGGCCCTGAAATTACGATGACTTTTTTCTTTTTCTGAGGAAGATGAAGTGGAGTTTTTTTCTCTTGAGTTAAGAACATGATTTAGCCAAGAGCATCGAGGGCCTCTTTTTCTTTATCATGTATGCTGAGAAGAGAGTCAAAACCTGCCATTTTGATGATTTCCATCACCTCTTCATGCACTTCTGCAAGAGTGAGTTTGCCACCGAGGCTTTTTAATTTTTTAGTTGTACCAAGAAGTAATCGCATAGCGGCGCTACTTAGATAATCGACTTTTTTGAAATCGAGCATTATTTTATAGTGCTGCTCATCGATATGCTTAGTGATTTCTTTTTCTAATATTCCTACTGTTGCAGTATCAAGTCTTCCTTCTGGACGAAGGATTACTTTATCTTGTTGCCAATCTGTATCTACCCGAAGACCTACCATGCCTATACCTCGTTGTCTTACTCATTGTTTAAAATACAATTCTTTTTTTCAAGAGGTTTCTTGATCTATCCATTCAAGATATTTTTTATAACCTTTTACTATTGGTATAGCTATTACTTCAGGTATCGAATACGTATGGCTTTCTACTATATACGATTCGATGATCTGATAGAACTCTTTTTTTGTTTTCATGATGATCACACACTCTTTTGTCTTTTCAATATTTCCCTTCCATCTAAAATGAGAAATCACTTCAGGCTGAATCATGCCGCATGCCACGACTCCGCTTTCTAATAAATCAGAAAGTATACCTTCTGCAAGCTTTAGATCATCCGCTGTAAAATGCACCAATATATATTCATCCATTTTCGACCTTATCTATGTAAGCTATGTTTTCTATTCTTAAATCAATCACCTTATCTCCTTGATCTAAAATCGGTTTTAAAGAGGCGTAATTGGCGAGCTTTTTTTCTAAGTCTTTAATTTGGAGTCTTAAATAATGCCTTCCTTCAGGCAATTTGATAACAACTATTGCTTCTCTACTACCATAACTTGCTGCATCAATCCTGCAAACATCCACTTTTTCTATATGGATAGCATCGTTTTTCAGCTCTTTTTTGATTTGATCGATAATCAAAAGAGCCGCATTAAGTTTTTCATCTTCAAGCTTGGTGTTGTATTTGATCAAAGATTGATCATGACCTAGATAGATTTCCGGTATCTTAGTTCTGGAAAAAAAGGGACTTAACGGAAATAACGTATGCTCTTCATCAATCGCTACATTTTCATATTCACCAATTCTTGCAATAGGAATACGCATGTCATATTCGATATACAAGGTATCAGGATATTCTTTGACCACTTTTACATTTTTGATAAGTGCAGTTTCAAGTAGCCTATTTTGTGCTGCTTTGGCATCAAATTTGTAGATATTTTGCACCTGATCGACAGATAACCCTAGTCGTTCAGCAAAAAAAGCACTGTTTAGAGCCCTTTTTGTTGAGCTTGTCTGGATGATGGAAGTGATGTTGTATTTAGCTAAAGTACGATGCTCTTTCCACGTTTTTTGCCCATACCTTACACTCATATACAAAAAAGGGGTAAAAAATAAGGTAGGAAGAATGATCCAACATAGAGATTGAAAAAGGGTAAATTTTTTCACTCCATTTCCTTTTTAAGTAAAGTGATATCCCCTGCACCCATCGCAAGCACCGTATCACCCGGTTTAATAATTTTTTTTAGCACATCTTTTATGTTCGTCCTTTTGGCGTAGTAGGTAGTGTTTTTCGGCAGAAGAAAAACTAAATCTTGCGGATCAGCAGAAAAACTATTTTCTTCGCCTGCACCGTAAATATCTGTGATAAGAACGCGCTCATTACCACTCAATGCTTTTGCGAATTGTTTTTGGAAAGTGTGAAAACGTGAAAATCTATGCGGCTGAAAAACAACCACTAATTGCTCTGAGGGCACTTTTGAGCGCATAGCTTGCAAAGTGGCTTCTACCTCTTTTGGATGATGAGCATAATCATCGATATAACGGACACCATCTACTATTCCCTTAAATTGCATTCTTCGCAAAACCCCTTCAAAGGAGTTGACCGCCTCAAAAAAGTATTTTTCTTCAATTTCGAGAAGATAAAGTAGGCCAAAAACAGCTAGGGCATTCAAAACATTATGGATGCCATCGATTGATAATGGAATATCTTCATAGATTTTTTCTTTGAAAGTAAAAGTACATCTTTGCTTTCCATCTACTACCTGAGTCGATAACAGTCGAATATCTGCTTTTTCACTAAATCCATACGAAATACCCTTAGGGGCTCTTTGAGAAAGTTTGGGATCATCAATGCAGTAGATGAGATGCTTTGCTTTTTGAATGAATTGGTCATAAGCTTGATCTAATGCCTTTTCTTCTTGCCAAAAGTCTAAATGATCAGGATCCATGCTGGTGATAATAGCAGCAAAAGGGGTGGTGCGTAAAAAAGAGCCGTCACTTTCATCCCCTTCTGCGACAAAGTATTCCCCTTTTCCTAATTTTCCATGGATTTGTAAAGAAGGACTAATACCGCCTACTACAAAACTTGGATCTTTTGAAGCAAGCTTTAAAGCATACGCAATCCATGCTGTTGTGGTGCTTTTACCATGAGCGCCAGCGACAATAATCTGCTTGGCATCTTGCATAAATAAGCTAAGTAAATCACTTCTATGCAGCATTTTGAGATGCTGTTTTTGGGCTTCGGCATACTCAGGATTATCTTCTTTGATTGCGCTACTATAGACAACAATAGAAGCCTTTTGGATATTTTCTCGATGATGACCTAATTGAACAAAAGCACCCTTTTTTTCAAGATCTTGTAAGATGGCGCTATCTTTAGCATCACTACCTGAAACTTGCTCCCCTTTTTCTAAAGCAATATGCGCTAATGCGCTCATTCCGATTCCGCCAATACCGATAAAGTGCATCTGTTTACTCCTTATTTTGTCTTAGTATGACAAAAACCTCTGAGTCTGTCTAGTGAAGTTGACGCTAAAAATTGATCAGCTCATGAAAAAATTTCAGCGATTGAAAAATCAGATAACGAGGATTTGTACAAGTTGATATCGCTCTTTTTACTCTCCAAGAACTTTTCATCTAAGAATGTATTGAGCATAGTAAAAAGCTCGCTAAAATCTTTTTCTTCTATACAAACACCCCCTTTTACTTGATCCTCAAAATAGATCGCATTTTTTAGCTGATGCCGATCTTTAGCAAAAGGATAAGGGATCAAAATCGCAGGCAATTCAAAATGGATCAGCTCTGCAATTGTTGCAGCACCGGCTCTAGCTAAAGAAAAAGAAGAAATGGCATAAGCATGCTGCATGTTGTCTTCAAATCTTTTGACTACGCTTTTAATGTTCAATGCATCGTATCTTTTTTTTACCTCTTCAATTTCTCCTTGTTTTCCTAAAATATGGATCACCTGGATCGGCGAAGAGAGCTTTTGCGCCATTTCAAGCATCTTTTCATTGATCGATTTAGCCCCTAAAGAGCCACCCATCACTAGTATTGTCTTACATAAAGGATCGAAATCGTAATAATTTGCCGCTTCTTGCAAAGAAGGCGATACAAAAGCAAATCTTTGAGAGAGAAAATTGATCGTTTTTCCGTTAGAAGGAAAATAAGCGAGCGCTTCAGAAAATTGCACTGCTACCCATTTTGCCCATCTTGCAAATATTCTGTTTACTTTACCTGGATAAAGATTTGCTTCAAAAAGCATGTAGGGTTTTTTTAGTAAAAGAGCCGCTACTAATACCGGAAAGCTGTGATAGCTGCCAAATCCGATGATCTTATCGATCTTATTTTTTCTTAAGTAGCGAATACTTTGCCAAATTCCTTTTGAAATCCTCATCACACAGCGATTTGAACCATCCACACTTTTACATAAAAAAGTACGATCTAAATGAGGATTTTTATCGAGATAAACCCCAATTAAATGGATTTCTGCCCCCTCATTTTGTAATCTTTTAGCTATTTCCAAAGCAGGAAGTATATGTCCACCTGTACCACCTACTGCTAAAGCGATGCGCATGGCTGCTCCTTTTTAGAAATACTCATTAGTAATGCAAGGTTGATAAAATTGGCTATAAGAGAAGATCCCCCTTGGCTAAAAAAGGGTAAATTTGTTCCCTTACTTGGCAAAAGACCTGAAACGACACCCAAATTGATAAACGCTTGGATCATAATCAAAAAAGTTAAAATCATCGCAGTATAATAGCCCCCTTCATCAGAGGCATGACATGCAATATGAAAGCCTAAGCCCCCTATCGCCATAAAAAGGACAATCAGAGAAATCATTCCTATAAATCCCGTTTCTTCTGCGAATATGGCTGCTATGTAATCACTTCTTGCCTCGGGTAAGTAGCCTTGTTTTTGCATGCTTTCACCAAATCCTCTACCGGTCAATCCTCCTGATCCTGTTGCAATTTTAGCTTGATAAGGTTGATGCCCTTTACCTAATAAATCGCTTTCAGGATGTAGATAGACACGTATACGGTCATGAACGTGCGGCATTTTATACGCAGCAGCTCCTCCAACTAAACATACAGCGCAAATTGGCAAAAACCAATACCTTGCACGTACTGAATAGAGAAAATACAAGACAATTAAAGTCGTTACTATGATCAGAGCGCTTCCATTATCTGGCTCTAACAGAATAAGAAAAATAGGTGGTACATAGAGCAGTTGACTTTCACAAAACTCTCTAAATGTTTTTGGTATACCCTTAATAGAAAAACGGTATATCACCATCAACGGAATGATTGCTTTCATAAATTCTGACGGCTGAAGGGATAAACCAAAGCAATTGATCCAACGTCTCGATCCGTTGATTTCTTGTCCAACTTTAGGCAAAAAAACCAAAATGAGGGCTAAAATACCCAAAAAGAATATCGAAGGGGTAAAAGATAGTACTTTCTTATATCCTAAAGAATAGATAACAAGACCTGCTAAAGCTCCAAGAATACTAGCTATGAACTGCTTGATAAGAGCGTGGTAGATTTGACCTTCTTGCCCTTTATCTAAAAGCTCTGCCGATGTTGTATTGAAAACCATCAACAATCCGGCAGAAAACAGAAGAACAACAAGAAAAAAAAGGATACCGCCCGACTTCATTTGATGCGCAGTTTATCACCTGGTTTCAATTTCTTAGCTTTATCTTCATCTAAGTGATTGAGCCGTAGAAGTTCATCAAATTTTATGTGATTTTTGATTGCTATTGACCAAGGATTATCTCCACTCTTGACGATGTAGTATTTGCCCTCTTCTTGCACCTTAGCTTCTACTTGCTTAGTTTCCACAGGTTTTATAGGCTCTTGGCGCACTATCACCGGTTTTACAACTTCAATGAGCTCTGCTTCTTTTTGGACTTCTTCAGTAAAGCTTTTGAGTAAGTGGTCAACAGGATCAACACTCACTGCTACAATCTCTTGGACAGGCTTTTCGTTTGCTAAGGTTAATTTTGGAGCTTGAGAAAGTGGATCTGGCTTCAATGCTCCGACAAATAAAATCACAAGAAGCCCTACATTAAGCAAAACAGCTGTCAATATCGTGTCTCTTTTACTCACTTGCCAAATCCTCCACTAACTTTCTAAACTGATCTCCGCGATCCTCATAATTTTTGAACTGATCAAAGCTGCTACATGCAGGCGATAGAAGAACTAAATCTCCCTTTTCAGCCTGCTTATACGCCATTTTTACCGCATTTTCAAGACTATTTACTCTTAAGCAAGGAATCAAATGCTCAAATGTTTTTTCTATCTCTTCTGCGGCTTCACCAATCGTTAATATCTGCTTTACTTTCCCTTCCATTTTGGCAAGTAAAGGAAGATAAGAAGATCCCTTACTTTTTCCACCCATAATCAAGAAAGTAGGCTTTTTCACTGTAGCTAAAGCAAATTCTAAAGAAGCCACATTTGTTGCTTTACTATCGTTGCAAAACTCAATCTCATCAATAATAGCAATCGTTTCTAATCGATGCTTAGGTCTTATAAATGTAGATAAAGCATGCAAATATTCATCTACTTTTACTCCAAAATCTCTGGTGAGTAAAAAACCTGCTAAGATGTTTTCAAGCCCTGTGGGTAAGGTTAGCATGGAGTTTAACCTTTCGACAAGATATAAAATGTTTGCATCCATCCATGGATGGATCTTCAGATCTTTACCAAAAAACCGTACATTCTGAAGGTCACCGATATACGGCTTGATTTCCTCGTGAATATAGATGGAGCCATGAGGTTTTAAGCTATGAAAAATTTGTAATTTTGCTTTTGCATAATTTTCCATAGTTTTGTATCGATCGAGATGATCGGGAGTCAAATTGGTGATAACGGCTGCATCAAATGCAACCGATCTTATGGTTTCAAGCTGATAAGAACTTAGCTCTGCAACAACAATTTCTTCTTTGTCAAGAGCATCTAATTCACTGGTAATCGCGACACCGATATTGCCTAAGCTTCTCGCTTTTAAACCTATAGAGTTTAAAACGTGCGTGACTAATAAAGTAAGCGTTGTTTTGCCATTTGTTCCTGTGATGGCAATAACGCGATTTTTTATCCATCGAAAAGCAAGCTCTGATTCCCCTATTACCTCTATTTTGTTTCGTAGCGCTTGTTGACAAAGTATATGCCCTTGACTGATACCCGGAGATAAAATGACTAAATCAAAATCAAATGGCTCGATTTCTTGATGATCTTTGATCGCCCCTTCGATAGATTCTTTACTATCGGCATAGCTAACAAGATAGCCTCTCTTTTCAAGAAAAAATCGGGCCGATTTACCACTAACACCGTAGCCAATTACAAGAGCTTTCATCAATCTTCCTTACTGAAATCGGAGTGAAACAAGACCTAAAAGAGCTAAAAGCAAACTTACCATCCAAAATCTGATCACTATTTTTGTTTCAGGCAATCCTTTGTATTCAAAATGGTGGTGCAAAGGAGCGCAAAGAAAAATTCTTTTTCCCTTTCTGTAACGAAAACTTGCCACCTGAAGCAAAACAGATAAGGCTTCCGCTACAAATACCCCTGCAACGATTGCATAGAGAAATTCCCTTCTAAGCAATACAGCAGCACAGCCAAGAATACCACCTAGTGCAAGTGATCCTGTATCTCCCATAAACACCTGCGCTGGATAGGCGTTATACCACAAAAAACCTACCGAAGCACCCATTACTATACACAAAAAAACACCAATTTCTCCACTGCCTTCAATGTACAGGATGTTGAGATAGCGACAAAGATCCAAATGGTTAGATAAAAATGCGATGATTGTTAAAACAGCTGTACTAAAAAGTAAACACCCTGTTGCAAGACCGTCTAAGCCATCTGCTAAATTTACCGCATTCGCTGAGCCCGTAATAACTAGTACAGTCATCATAGCAAAAACGATTATTCCCAAAGTTCCATACACAACAACCGGCTTTTTGAAAAAAGGGATGTAATAATGCGTTGCATATTCTTTAGCTGTTAAATTTTTAGCAACTTCTTCAACCCTTTCTTTAGCAAAAGTGACATTCTCATCAATAGGAGAAAACAAGTAGCCACAAAGTAAAAGGGAAAACAAAACTTGAAAAAAAAGCTTTTTTTTCGCTGTAAGACCTTTATGCGTTTTTGCTTTAAGCTTTAGATAATCATCCAAAAATCCAAGGGCTCCAAACCAAAGAGTGGCAATGACCAAAATCCAAGAAAAAGGGCTTTGAAAATCGATCCAAAAAAGAGCTGAAATAACAATAGCTGTAATGATAAGCAAGCCACCCATGCTCGGAATATCTCGTTTTTTTGTATACTTGCCGAAAAGGGCTGGGCAATCTTCTACGCGAACCGTATGCCCTATTTTCATCTCATACAATTTTCTAATAAACCAAGGGCCTAAAACGATCGTAAAAACCAACGAAGTCAAAGAAGCAAGAAGCATTCTTGTGGATGAATAAGAAAAAGCCGTGGGAATTTTCATCCCAAAAACAGAAGAAAGAAAATGGAGAAAATGGATGATCATAGAGATATGTTAGAATCTTTTCTTAATTAATTTCCAGGTATTAGAGAGATAATTTGATTCTCTAAAAGATGCTGATTGAACTCTCTTGATCCAGCATAGTCCAGAGCTTATGCTTATTAGATCCTTTGAGTAAAACCACATCATTTTCCTCAACGATTTCATGGAAACAGCGTTTCATTTCTTCATAATTTTCAAAGAAAAATGCTTTTTTGCCATTTGCTTGGAAAAGATCAAACATGACTTTACACGCACTCCCTACACAAAGCAAAACATCAATAGTCTCTAGGGCTTTTTTTGCTACAAGCTGATGCGCCATGGTTTCATGAGCGCCAAGTTCTGCCATCGAACCCAAAAGTGCAATCCGTTTATTTCCCTCTTTAGGTTTTGGCATATTTTCAAGTGCTGCAACCATGGATTTAGGATTTGCATTGTAGCTATCATCGATAACAACAGCCCCTTTATAGAGTTTTTTATCAAATCTATGAGGTGCTGTTTTTAGCTCTTTAAGTCCCTTTTTGATCCCTTCATCACTTACTTTCAAATGTTTTGCAACCTTGATTGCTGCCACCACATTTTCCACCATATGCCGTTCTTTAAATAAAATATCTCCATTCTCTTCGTATCCAAAAATCTCAAAAGAGGATGGAAGTTTTTTTTGTATTTCGACATATTCCAAAGCATCTTGGTGAATAAACGCCTTAGCCAACCTTTTTGATGTGAAAATCTCTGCTTTTGCACTTGCTATCTCTTCTATATCAGAAAAAAAAGCGCTGTGTGCATATGTTATAGGGGTTAAGACTACAATTTGAGGAGAAGCTAGTTCAGCAAGTCTTGCTATTTCTCCTTTTTGGCTCATAGCCATTTCTAATACAAGAATATCAGCTTTTGGAAGCAAATTGAGAATGCATAGCGGCATTGTCACTTGAGAGTTCCAGCTAAGAGGACTTTTTTCAATCACAAGCTCTTGCTCTAATAAAGTTGCTATGAATTCTTTTGTTGTAGTTTTACCGCATGAACCGGTAACGCCTATGATCATTTTCTCTGGATAATTATCTACACACCTTTTAGCAAGTAGTTGCAGTGTCAAAAGCACGTTCTCTACATATATCAAAGGTAAAGGAGGATCGATGATTTCTTTATCTACAACAGCACAAACTGCTCCGTTTTGTTTTGCTTGATGAAGAAAATCATGCCCATCTACTTTCAATCCTCTCAAAGCATAAAAAACACTGCCAGGAGTAACTAAACGGCTGTCAGCAACATGTGAAAGGTGTTTTTCATTTAGCAGGTCTTCAAATGCATTCAAGGCCATTTTACTCCTAGTAGAAATTCTATAGATAAAATCAATATAGAGCCTGATTGTACCAAAAAAACAAAAAAAAACTAACAAGATTCCTCTTGGTAGTTTGAATGGAAAAATAGCTCTAACTATTTTTATATTTCTTGCCAATGATCAGAGGTAAAGCATGAACCTGAAATTTGACGACCTAGGTAGACTGTTCCTCTTCCAGTTTTATCCAAAGAATCTAAAGCGTAGCCCTTCGAATGATCTTGCTCTTGGCTAAAAGAAACGATTAACCCATCTAAAGCATCGCCAGGAGACACAATTGCATAACCTAGAGCGCCAAGTGATTCTACTTGTCTATCAAGCATCTTTTTTCGATCTTCTACCTCGTAGCCTCCAAACCAGCTGGGGGCCATGAGATGGATCGCGTATGCTACTGATTCAATAAGAGTACGCCAAAGAGCTTCTGCAAATACAATAACGGCCCAAACATGCAATTTGAATTTAGCTTCCAGCGAGACCGCGTTATAAAGTGTCTTGCGATAACTTACTTCGTTAATCGAATCCGGGTCTATAGGACATATCTCATGAGCATCTTCGTTATACTGGTCGATCAAATTAGCCATCAGTGTCTTTTCTTGGATCGAACGTACTAAGGTATTTAACTGAAGTTTTACAAATTTAGGCGCTAAATCTTCTTCCATAGTTTGGAGAGCATCAAGAAAATATCTTTGAACCGGTATTTCTTGAATCAATAAGCCAGGAATACGCTCATTGCCATTTTCACGGTATTCTTTGATAGCCCTATCATACAATTGAAGCGATGTAACTTTATTTTCACTTTGCTCTATTGTGGAATGGAGCGTTTCTGCAAAAACTCTCAACACTTTTTTTTGTTCATTCTCAGAGGCTTGTAGTTGATGATGTGCTAGTCTATTTTGCGCTATTTCATGAGTTAAGACAAAAAGAGCCTTTTGACAAGCTTTTGTGTTCGTTATCCAATCATGACCAGCATAATCTCTCTTAATATCAAAATATTTTGATTTTAGATCTTCATCATTTGATTGATTGACCACTGACTGGATCTCATCAAATACGGCGCTATACGGTTCCAAATATTGTTCTGAAGGGCGGATTAAACGGTGATCAGTAGATGTAGATAGATGAGCCATAATAAAACCTCATAAATGTTGATAAGATATATAAAAAGAGATCGTAACATAAGATTGTCAAAAATTCCAATACATTATTTTTAAGACTTCTTAACAATGCAAGACTTTATCCGTCTTAAAATAGATGGCTTTTAAAAGCTCTACACGTTTTGCAAAAATCTTAAAATTTACATTTTCTTTGAGTATAACCAGCTCCTTAACAACAAAAATAGCGAAAAAGAAACAATTCGTTGACGCAATTTCCACTGCTCTCGCATACTATTTGAAAAATGGCGGCATAGCCAAGTGGTAAGGCAGTAGCCTGCAAAGCTTCCATCCCCCAGTTCGAATCTGGGTGCCGCCTATCTAGTAGTCATCAAAGAGGCCTTATGTCAGATGCAAAAGATGTAAAATATGGTGATGAAGCGCTTAAAGAGCTTCTCCAAGGTGTGGATGTAGCCTACGAAGTAGTAGCTTGCACACTAGGAGCTAGCTACAAGCAAACTCTTTTACAACAATCTTTTGGATCCCCTAAGTCTTCAAACAGCGGACATGCAATTTTAAAAGAACTTGAACTCCAAGAGCCTTTTGAGAACATGGGAGCTCTTCTCATGAAAGGTCTTGCAAGCAAGATGCACGACGAATCTGGAGATGGCACCACGACTGCTGTAGTTTTATCAAGAGCTCTCTTTAGAGAAAGTGTTCGCCTGGTCACATCAGGCACAAACCCTGTAATTCTTAAAAGAGCCATCGATCAAGTGGTTACCTTAGTAACAGATCACATGGCTGCACACAAACTTCCTGTAACAAGTGAAGAAAAATATTACGATGTTGCCCTAGCAGCTGCATCTGGCGATGAAGAAGTGGCTAAAATCATTGCTTCAGCTCTAGAAAAAGTTGGCAAAGATGGCGTAATCACAGTAGAAGAAGGGAAAAGTGTTGAAAGCGTTATTGTCTGTGAAGAAGGAATGAAAGTAGATAGAGGTTATGTAAGCCCTTACTTTGTTACTGACTCAGACAAACTTCACGCAGAGCTCAGCGAACCAAAAATCTTAATCACTGACAAGAAAATTTCAAGCATACAAGAGCTTCTTCCTGCATTGCAGATGGCAGCTACTTCTGCGACCCCTATTCTTCTTATTGCTGATGACTTTGAAAATGAAGTACTCTCCACCTTGATCGTCAACAGGCTTCGCGGCACACTAAAAATTGCTGCTGCTAAAGCTCCAGGGTTCGGAGATCAAAAGAAAAAACTTCTCGAAGATCTTGCAATTTTGACTAACAGCACCTTGATCACTGAAGATTTAGGTCACGATATGAAGAACATATCTTTAGAATTTCTCGGTTCAGCCGAGAGAGTAGTTTTGACCAAAGACAGCATGACCATCGTTGGCGGCAAAGGTGAAAAAGAGCAGATCGCAGCGCGCATTAAGCAATTAGAATTAGAGCTCAAAGATATTAGCAGCAAATATGACAGAGAAAAACTCCAAACAAGAAAAGCCAAATTGCAAGCAGGTGTAGGAGTTATTCGCGTTGGAGCTGCAACTGAATCAGCACTTCAAGAGAAGAAAAGACGTATTGAAGGAGCATTAAATGCTACTTTAACCGCAATTCAAGAAGGTGTAGTGATTGGAGGTCTTGCAGCCTACATCCATGCTGTAAAAGCACTTGATCATAACATCAGTCCTGAGCTTTCAATGGCTTGGGGTGTTGTAAAAAAAGCACTAGAAGCCCCTATTCGAAAGCTTTTAGACAATGCAGGAGAATTAGATCCTGCCCTGATTATTGATACGATTGGAAAATCTTCTTATCCGCATGGCTACAACGTCAAAACGAAAAAAATAGAAGATTTCATCAAATCTGGCATTCTAGATCCTGCCAAAACCATGATTCTTGCC
Source organism: Chlamydiota bacterium (assembly GCA_016866575.1). GTDB lineage: Bacteria > Chlamydiota > Chlamydiia > Chlamydiales > VGMA01 > VGMA01. The sequence continues at coordinate 6,647 of VGMA01000011.1, read as the reverse complement.
CTCAAACTTGCTGCATCAACAGCAGGTGTGCTGATGACCACGGAGGCTATAGTCGCTACTTCTGAAGCGTAAACTATGCCAAGAGAAGTCAAAAGAGTGGCTGTGCTATGCTCAAATGAAGTGCGCGACGGCCTGCATATGATGGTAGCCTCTCACCGCATCTACAATGAAGGCTTCTCTGTCACAACTTTTCATGATAGATTGCACGAGCTAGCCGACTGGTTTTTTCCTCATACGTTCCAAAAATATCCAAGCATTGAGAAATTGCAAGAAGTCCTTGCTGACTACGATATGCTTATTTTGCAGCACGATAGCAGCGAAAGAACGAAACAATTAAAAAAATGGCACCGCGAGGGTATGCTAGCTCCTTTGAGCGTATTTTACCCCTTATACCATAAAAGAGTGCACCCCCCACTAGAGAGACTAGATCGAGTCTTTGATCAGCGCTGCTCCATGGTAGAAAATGTTGCACTTGCCGTTTCTTCTTTATTGAATATTTACTACCACTCAAAAAATAATGGCCTATGCCCTCCTCTAGGCCTTGAGCATCGTAAGCACCGTAAACGTGTTTTGATTCAGTCGCACCCTCTTTTTGAGGAAAAATTTACTAAAATTTCTCAAGCTATTCAAAATTTTGGGTTTGAAGTGCAGTTTCTGCCTGAAAATCCCGAGCTTTGCTTATCTGAATACGCCGCATTGATTTATGAATCAGGATATCTGGTAGGTATTGAGTCCAGCTTGACTCATCTGGCCTCCAACCTTCAGATCCCCACTTTACTTGTTTTATCTAGAAGAGCCCTGAGATTATGGATACCCGGTTGGCTAAAAAGCTCTATCGTCACTCCCCCTCGCTGGTTGCCAAAAACCTTTGGCAAGCTTTTGCATGTGAACAGAATCGTCAACGGATTTAAACAGCTCGCTATGGCTGATCTTAGCTTAAGCGAATCATAATAGTGTTTTCATCACATTCATTTTAGCTATGAATGAAGCATCAACATAATTGACATTGTTTGGTTTTGGTATTTCTACAGCTAAAGGATCCCAAGGCGCGTTGACCATATCATAAGAGAGATCAAATAAAAGATCCTTCCCTCTAAAAGGCTCACTGTATTCCATCTCAAGCAGTTGCACCCATGGTTTATCCATGTGATGACCCCAAGACAAAACTTTACGCACTAGCTCATCGTAAGGCTTGACCCAGCTATAATGGTGAAATAAAGGGCTGCCGTCTAGTCCCAGCGCATAATCGATTTTATCTTGCTTGATTGCCGTATATGTTCCTTTTCGCTCATAGACATCTAAAAGTGCTTGAGGCTCTATGGCCTGTTTTTTAAGCATTAGACCATTTGATTGGTATGTTTTTGCTCTATAGCTTGCAGACCTAAAGTAAAAGTAACTTGCAAATTTGATGGCATCATAACGCCTATAGTCAAAACCATTTAGCCACTCTCTGAATCTAGCTGTATCTAAAATCTCATCGACATCTATGAATATGACATAATCGATCTCTTCTGGGACAAAATGGTAGCCAATATAGCGACTGGTGCTATGCCAAAAGTGGATCCAGTCCTCATGATTTTGACTTACAGGACAATACAGGCCATAAGGTCTATTTTGATCAAAAACATACTCAATAAATTGACAATCAGGATGCTTTAGATACGATAGTTCTAGTAGATGCCTATTTTCCAGGGTGTTATCGTAAAAATGGTCACAAACTGGGATGATGATATGGGGTGTAATAGGGCGAATGGCTTCTATTGCCTTCGACAAGAAGCGATAATCGTTAGTGCAATAATTAATAACAAAAGCAATTCCCATAAATTAAAGAGATAAGATTTAGAACAATTTTGCAATTGAAAAAATTGATTGATACCGTTTCTATTAATCTAAAAGACCGTCTCTAATAATAGGAGCATGTACATGAGAAATTCTTTTCACCGTATTAAACAATTTATTTACAAAAACATACGTAGAAGCACCCTCCCCTTCACCCAAAAAAAGTCTAACAAAGAATTGCTTAAGCAAGTCCAGTTCTATAATGACACCTATGGACCTTTGTTTTGTAAATCTAGAACAGAGTTAAGAAAGGCTTTCCGTGATTATGTCCATTATTTGACTAATCACCCCAACTGCTCATCTAAAAAGCATACTAAACGAACAGCTCCAGGAACTGTGATAGCTGATCAGCCTAGAACAAAAGCCCATACAAGTGAAAAACAGATGAACCAGCATAAGCAAGGAAAGTTACAAGAAGCCAATCTTCAACTTTCTAAAAAATTGATGAAAAGCTCAAAAGTACGCTGGAAAAAGATCGGCTAATCGGTTAACATCTTCAGCATGAGAATGCTGATTTGTTCTGATATACATTTTTTTGCGCCCAATTTGCATCCTTGGCAGCTCTTTTCAAAAGAGAGCATAGGAAATGTAAATGCTTTATTAGGAATCAATAGAGGGTTTCTACGATCGCATGCAGAAACGTTAATTGGGCAAATTTCTAAACTTGATGTTAGCCATGTTCTCATTTTAGGGGATTTTACTACCACCTCTTCAAAAAAAGAATTTTTACTATCTAAAGCCTTTATCGCAAATCTTCAAGAAAAAGGAATTACTGTTCTTGCCCTGCCCGGCAATCACGATAATTACACTAAAAAAGCCTATCAGGAAAAACGCTTTTATCAGATGTTTGAGGATTTGATTGATTTTAGAGGACATTCTCCAACTGGATGTTCTTTGAAAAATGAAAAAGTTGCAGCTTACAAAATTACCGACGGCTTTTGGGTGGTTTGCCTTGATACGACAATCAAAACCCCTCCATTCAATGCGACAGGTCTTTTTGATCTTGAATTAGAAGAAAATCTTTGTAAAGTTCTTGAATCTATTCCCAAAGAAGCCACTGTAGCTTTAGCCAATCATTTTCCTTTGATTTGCAAAAAAGGAGAATATCACGCTTTAAAAAATCGTGAAAGGCTTCACCGGGTTTTACAAAATTACCCTATGGTTCGCTACTATCTCTTTGGACATGAACATCACTACGAAGAAAGTAAAATTGATCACCTTTATACACTTAGCCCTGGATCTTTAACTCTTAAGAATCGAGCTAGCTTTATGATTCTTGATACAAACGGAAAGGTTGAAAAACATGACCTGGTATGAAAAAGGTTTGAACTTTCGCTGCACAGGCTGCGGACAATGTTGCACAGGAGCTCCGGGATTTGTATGGCTTACAGATAAAGATATTGAAAATCTTTCCCTCCATTTGGAGCTTCCCACTAAAGAGTTTTTAAAACGCTACACCCGATTCGTGCATGGCCGTTATTCTCTAACAGAAAAAAAGCCGCAATATGACTGTGTCTTCTTAAAAGACAACAAGTGCAGCGTCTACGAAGCAAGACCAGTTCAATGTAGAAAATTCCCTTGGTGGCCACAAAATTTGACTTCAAAAAGAGCCTGGCAAGAAGCCGCAAAACATTGCGAAGGGATCGACGCCGATGATAGCAAGCTATTTACAAAAGAAGAAATAGAAACAGCCCTCTCTAATTGACGATTATTCCCTTTCTCCATAAAAAGGAAAAAAAGGGTGTCGCATGAAAAAGACGTTAGAGAAGTGTGCTGAAGAACGCATCAAAGAGTGGCTAAAAGCTCCATTAGATCCTGAAACGCGAAATGAAATCAAAGCTTTGATGGAAAAAAATCCGGAAAAAGCGAACGAAAGCTTTTCTGAAACGCTGCAATTCGGTACAGCGGGAATGAGAGCCATTATGGCGATAGGATCTAACTGCTTAAATATTTACACTATCAGACAAGCAACTCAGGGCCTTGCTAATTACATACTCAGCCAAAATATTTTGGCACCTTCTGTTATCATCAGCTACGATTGCCGCCATCACTCTAGAGAATTTGCATTAGAGTGCGCCAAGGTATTAGCAGGCAATAAAATCAAAGTCTATTTGTATAGAGAATTAAGACCTACACCCATGGCATCATGGGGTGTTAGACACTACCGTACTACCGCGGGAATCATGATCACCGCATCTCATAACCCGCCGGAGTATAATGGATATAAGGTATACTGGTCCGATGGCGCTCAGGTTACATCTCCTCACGATACAAAAATCATGGCAGAGGTACAAAAATTAGAAAATTTTGACCAGATTAAACTCGCAAATGAAAATGACCCCCTTATTCAGTGGCTAGATGAAGAAGCAGACCGCGCTTATTTATCTGAAATACTCAAATTGAGGCTTACTCCACATGAAGATGAAGAAAAAGGGCATTGGTTGAATATCCTTTACTCTCCTCTTTGCGGGGCTGGCAAAATAGTTGTTAAACAAGCTCTTGAAAAAGCGGGTTTCACCAATGTTTCGTATGTCAAGGGTCAAGAAGGTCCTGACGGCAATTTCGCAAATCTCAGACACCCTGACCCTGAAGGAGAAGAAGCAAGAAAACTTGGTGAAGCGCAGCTATTATCGCAAAAAGCAGATTTATGTTTATTTACAGACCCTGATTCTGATCGCTTAGCTGTATCTATACTGCATGAAGGTCAAGTAATAAGCTTTACAGGCAACGAACTAGGATGTTTGTTAATCGACTTTATCCTAGAAGTCAATAAACACATTCCTAAAAATAGCGCAGCAGTAACCACGATTGTTTCAACACCTTTATTTGATGCCATTTTAGAAAAACACCATATTACCCCTTTTCACGTATTAACAGGGTTTAAATACATCGGAGAAAAAATCCACCTTTGGGAAACAAGTAAACCTTCATATTCCTATCTGTTTGGATTCGAAGAGTCCATGGGATATTTATACGGCACGCATGCGCGAGATAAAGATGCTACGATTGGCGCTTTACTAGCTTCAGAAATGGCTCTTCATCTCAAAAAACAAGGGAAAACCCTTTTACATAGGCTCTATGAACTTTACTCTCTTTATGGTATTTACAGAGAAAAAGCGATTTCTATCCAACTTGAGGAAGGTGGAGAAAAAATGCTCAAGATCATGGCTTATCTACGATCTAATACACCAACTTCCATAGGAAAGCGCAAAGTCGTCTCCGTTATAGATTACATGAAAGGACAAAACGATCTTCCAAAAGCAAACGTTCTTTGTTTAGAACTCGATGACCACTCTAAGATCATCATCCGTCCATCAGGAACTGAACCTAAAATAAAAATTTATGGACAGATGAGAAACCTTAAGGCAAAATGCGTTACTAAAAACGATATCAATGCCACTGACAAAGAGCTCGACAGAATGCTTGATGACGCCAAAGCGATTTTGCATAACGGGAGCGACAGCAGGGATAGGTCGTAGTCTTTGCAAGCTTCTTGCAAATGAAAATGTAGCTATATTAGCAATAGCAAGAAGTCATGAAAAGCTTCTTGCTTTGCAAAAACAGTTCCCCTCTATATCTATATTTTGCTCTGATCTCACTCTTGATTATAAAAAAGCAGCTGAAGCAATCATAGCTTTTAATGCAAATGTCCTCATCAATAATGCTGGAGTAGGTTATTACGGAGCTTTTGAAAATCATACAGAAAAAGAACTTGAAGAAACCCTAAAACTCAAAGTTTTAGCTGCAACACATCTCATCTCTACTTTATCTTGCTATTGGAAAAAAAATGGACAAAGCGGGGTAATTTTGAATGTCTCATCTGTAGCTGCTTTTCTCTACTATCCCTATTTTGCTTGCTATAGCGCCGCCAATCGTTATTTACTGCACCTATCTAATAGCCTCTACCACGAACTCAAACCATTCAATATCTATTCCCTTTGTTTTTGCCCAGGTTCAGTAGCCACAGAATTTGCAGTAAAAGCATCGCATGGATTTTATAAAGAATCTCCTCAGATGGCGATGAGTCAAGAGCAAGTAGCAAAAGCAATACTTTGGCAAATAGAAAAGAAAAAACGTTATCTTATTTACAATTATAAGTTTAAATTCTTAGTTTATCTGATGAGGTGTCTTCCTTTTAGACTTCAATCCTACCTTCTAAAGAAAACGATTGCAAGAAGGCTGCCTAAAATTTAAATACCTTTTATTTACCCGACCCTTCAGGTTTTTTAGGATAGCGTATACGCGCATGAGCGCTAGCTAAAATGAGCGTCACAAGCTTATTTTTAATCATCCAAAGCTCATGAAACGTCAGTGGGCATTCATCGAATTGCCCATCTTCAATTCGATCCAAAATCATCTTCTCGACCATCTTACGCACACTTGCTTCTGAAAACTCTTCAAGAGACCTTGAGGTCGCTTCGACAGAATCACAAATCATCAAGATCGCAGCTTCTTTTGTTTGCGGTTTTGGCCCAGGATATCTAAATTGCTGCTCATCGACTCTTTCCTTGGTCCCTTTGATCTCCTCAAGCTGCTTATGATAAAAATACTGTATCAAAGTTGTGCCGTGGTGCTGTTTGATAAAGTCTATGATCTGCGAAGGAAGCTTATATTTTCTTGCCATATACTCCCCTTCTGTCACGTGAGATTTGATTACTTGTACAGATTCTGTAGCAAGTAGCAATTTGTGAATATTGAAGGTGCTTGAGCCCTCTAGAAGAAGATTTTCGGTGTAATAATGGGGATTATTGGTTTTGCCTATGTCGTGATACATCGCTCCAACTCTTGCCAAGATCGGATTTGCTCCT